>NZ_JCADBK010000040.1:0-51777 GCF_059358955.1 Nonomuraea sp. CX421
GACGTCAACGCAGCCCGCAACATCGCCGCACGCGGTGAGACGGGCTGGGCAGTGAGTCACGCTGCCTGACGCGGACCAAACCGTCGAAGCCACCGATGGCCAGGAGCTGCAAGCTCAGTCCCTTCAGGGCTGAGAAGCTGACGCTTTGGACGCGTAGACGATCACGTTGTCGAGGTACTCGCCCTTGGCGTAGTCGAACGTCCCGCCGCAGGTGACCAGTTTGAGGCCGTCGTCGACGTACACCCGTTTGAGCGGGAAGTTGTCCTTGTGCACCTGCTGGACCGAGTCCACCTTGTACGTGGCGACCTTGCCGTCGCTGCGCTTGACCTTGACGATCTCGCCCTTGCGTACCCGCTTGAGCTTGTAGAAGACGGCGGGGGCGGTCTTGGTGTCGACGTGGCCGACGATCACCGAGGCGCCCTTCTCGCCGGGCACCACGCTGCCGGTGAACCATCCGGCCATCGCGGGCTTCTCGTACGGAGGCAGTTCGACCTCGCCGTCCTTGCTCAGCCCGAGCTTCATCAGCGGCGCCTCGACGTCGATCGAGGGAATGTCGATGCTCTCGGGCACCACGCTCGCGGCGGGCTGGGTGCCGATCTGGAGGTTCTTGCCGAACATGACGAGCAACAGCCCGGTGGCGGCCCCCGCGAGGACCACCCCTCCCTTGCGGGCCATGGTCAGGCCCGGCGGCGCTTGATCGCTATCCCCGCGCCCGCGGCCAGGACGAGCGCCAGCCCCGCGCCGATCGGCCCGAGCGGCAGGGACGAGTCGTCCTCGGCCTCCTTGCCGAACATGCCGCCACCACCCGCCCGGGGCGCCTTGGTGGGCACGCCGGTGGGCACGTCGGCCCTGACCACCCGGAGCGTGGCCTTACCGGTGTCGTTGGTGCCGTCGCACTTGACGTCGACCGTGTAGGAGCCGCGTTTGACGGTGCCGGAGACCTGCGCCTCGCCGCGCACCCATGGCCCGGTGGCCTGACGGCCGGTCGCGGCGGGTGTGGCCAGCGCGTCGGTGGTGGGGTTGAGCGTGACGCCGCTGACGAACGCCTTGGAGGTGGCGGTGCCGGTGTGGGCGGGACCGCCGATGGGGACGGGGCAGTTGGCCAGGATCCACACCTTCGAGGTCTCGCCCGCGGTGACCCTGTCGGGGTTGACCTGCACGTTGATGGCCGGTCGGGTGACCGTGGAGGTGGGGGTCGCAGTGGCGGCGGGGTCGGTGACCGTGGTCGTCGGGGTGGGAGTGGGGGTCGGTGTAGTCTCCGCCTCCGCCGAACATCCCATCGCGCCGATCACGAGGATGGCACCCGCGTACGCGACTCGTCTTGCCCTGAGCACCAGCGCACCCCACTTCGCCGTCCTGCACCAAGCATCCACCAAATTTGCGGATGCTGCCCCTCCTGATACCCAGAATTTCTGGGCGAATCCATGACCAATGATCATGATTGATGGCATTGGCCGAATACGTCAAGGGTGACAGCATTGCCCGGGGTGGGCGCGGGTTTTACTCTTCGGGGCGATCAGACGGCGTGTCGGCCCAGCGGGAGCCGACGCCCCGAAGCGTCACGGTGCGCGCCTCGTCGCCGGTCTCGCGGTCGATGTGGATCTCCAGGCGGTCGTCGGACAGGCCCTCGACCAGCCCCTCGCCCCATTCGACGACGGTCACCGAATCCTCCAGCGAGGCGTCGAGGTCGAGGTCGTCGACCTCGAGGTCGCCGCCGAGCCGGTAGGCGTCGACGTGGACGAGCGGCGGGCCCTGGCACAGCGACGGATGCACCCGGGCGATCACGAACGTGGGCGAGGTGATCGGGCCGCGCACCTTGAGGCCCTCGGCGATGCCCTGCACAAGCGTGGTCTTGCCGGCGCCGAGCGGCCCCGACAGGACGACCAGGTCGCCGGGGCGCAGCCGGGCGGCCAGGCGCGCGCCGTAGGAGCGCATGTCTTCGGCGGTCGCGAGCCGCTCCGCGTTCACCACACGACCTCCATCGAATGCGCCGACGGGCGGCGCTGCCCGTCCACTACAGCTCCACCCGCTTGATCAGCTCGCGCAGCGCGTCGTTGACCGGGCCCGGACGCTCCAACTGGATCAGGTGGGAGGTGCCGGGCACCTCGGTCAACCGGGCCCTGGGCAGCGCGGCCGCGATGGCCCGGCTGTGCTCGGGCGGGGTCAGCCAGTCTTTGTCGCCGACCACGATCGCGGTGGGCACCGGGTCGATGACGTGCAGCGCCGACAGCTTGTCGTGGTTCATCAGCGCGGGGTAGAAGTCGGCGACCACCTCGGTCGGCGTCGCCCTGATCATCGTCTCGGCGAAGTCGACCAGGGTCGGGCTGACGTTGCGCGAGTCACCGAAACCCATGTGACGGGTGACGAGGAAGGCGATGTCGCTGCCCGCGTGGCGGGTGCGGTCGACCAGCGAGCCCCTCTTGCCGAGCATGGAGACCGTCGTCGGGGCGACCTTGTGGACGGCCTTGGACACCAGGGCCGGCAGGCCCAGCGTGAGCTCGGCCAGCTTGCCCGCCGAGGTCGCGATCAGCGCCACGCCCCGGATCCGGTCGCCGAACAGCTCGGGGTGGCGGTCGGCCAGCGCCATGATCGTCATGCCGCCCATGGAGTGGCCGACCAGCACGCACGGGCCGGGCACGAACTCCTTGACCACCTCGGCCAGGTCGTCGCCCAGCCGGTCGATCGTGCTGTCATCGGCGGTCCCCCGCTGGGAGCGGCCGTGGGAGCGCTGGTCCCACAGCACCATGCGGTGCGTGCCGCGCAGATCACGGCGCTGGTAGTGCCACGACTCGAGGTTGAGGCAGTAGCCGTGGCAGAACACGATCGTCAGCGGCGCGTCCTCGGGCCCGTCGACCTCGACGTGCAGGGCCGTGCCGTCGGAGGTGGTGAGCGTGTGCTCCCTGCCGCGCAACTCGCCGAACGGCTCGCCGGCCTCCAGATCGGGCCGCAGCCTGATCCGGCCCACCGCGAGGCGTTTGGCCAGCGCCGCCGCGGCGACACCCGCAGATGCGGCGCCGACGATCGCACCCGCGACCCCGACCCTGCGCCGTGTTGTCGTCGTCATGTCCCCGACTCCTTGTGCACCCGCGGCACCCGCGCACCGATCCTGGTCACGATCTCATGCGTGATCGTGCCGAGGGTATCCGCCCACTCCTGAGCGGTGGGCTCCCCCTCCGCACCGGGACCGAACAGGATGACCTCGTCCCCCGCGTCCAGCGGATCGTCGCCCAAGTCGATCATGAACTGGTCCATGCAGACCCGTCCGGTCACCGTCCTGCGCCGCCCCCCTGCCAGCACCTCGGCCCGTCCGGTGGCATGCCGGAGGATACCGTCGGCGTAGCCGAGCGGGACCAGGCCGAGCGTGGTCTCGCGATCCGTGACGTGGAGATGCCCGTAGGACACTCCGGCCCCCTCCGGCACCCGCTTGGCCAGCGCAATGCGCGCCACCAGCGTCATCGCCTGCCGGAGGCCGAAGTCGCCCAGCTCAGGGATCGGGCTGAGCCCGTACATCGCGATGCCCGACCTGACCATGTCGTAGCGGGCCCGCGGCAACGTCACGATCGCGGCGGAGTTGGCCATGTGCCTGATGACGTGGGACCCGCCCGCGCCCGCCTGGTCGGCCAGTTTGAGCGCCGTCTCGAACGCGTCGATCTGCAGGTCGATGGAGGGATGGCCGGGAATGTCGGAGCAGGCGAAGTGAGTCCACAGCCCGGCGATCTCGATGACGCCCTCGGCCCGCAGCGCCAGCGCGCGGTGCAGCAGCCCCGGCCAGGCGGCCAGCGGCGAGCCGCCCCTGCTCATGCCGGTGTCGGCCTCCAGATGCATCCGGGCCGTGACCCCGGTGCGCCGGGCGCCGGCGGCGATCTCGTCGAGCAGCGGCTCGTCGGAGGCGGACAGCTCGATGCCGGCCCGCAGCGCGTCGTCGACCGGCTCACCCGGGGTGATGATCCACGACAGCAGCGGCGCGGTGACGCCGGCCTCGCGCAGGGCGAGCGCCTCCCGGATGAAGGCGGTGCCGAGCCGGTCCACGCCGGATCGTAGAGCGGCCTCGGAGGTGGGCACCAGCCCGTGACCGTAGGCGTCGGCCTTGACGGCGGCCATCAGCTCGGCGCCGCCCGCGTGCTCCTTGAGCAGCGCCACGTTGTGCCTGATCGCGGCCAGGTCGACCCGCGCCTCCGCGGGCGTCGCCATCGGGTAGTGCACCATCTCTCCAGTCTGGCAGCTCCCTCACGTGGTCGAGCGCGGTTCGCCCCTCACGGTACGGATCGCCGAGGGGATCTCCGCCACCACGTCCGCCGCGGTCAGCGGCGCCCCGTGGGCGGCGATCCGACCGGCCAGCCCGTGCAGGTAGGCGCCGCACGAGCCGGCCTCGTAGCAGCCGAGCCCCTGGGCGAGCAGCGCCCCCGCCACGCCGGACAGCACGTCGCCGGTGCCTCCCGTGGCCAGCCACGAGGTGCCGGTGCGGTTGACGCGGGCCGGCCGGTGCTGCTCGGCGACGACCGTGGTGGACCCCTTGAGCAGCACGGTCACGCCCAGCTCCGTCGCGGCCCGGTGGGCGTGCTCCAGCCTGGCGGCCTCGATCTGGTCGCGGTCGGCCCGCGTCAGCCGCGCCAGCTCGCCCGCGTGCGGGGTGATCAGCACCGGCGCCGTACGGCGAAGCAGGCTCCGGTCCCGGGCGACCAGGGTCAGCGCGTCGGCGTCGATCAGCACGGGCACGTCGCTGGCGAGGACGCTCCTGGCCAGCTCGTGAGCCCAGTCGTCGGTGCCCAGGCCGGGCCCGAGGACCCAGGCCTGAACCCTGCCGACCTCGCCGATCGAGGGCCGGTCGAGCTCCGTGATGACGGCCTCGGGCCAGTGCGCGCGGACCTGGCCGACCGGTGCGCTCTGCCCGGCATAGCGCACCATGCCCGCCCCCGCCCGCAGCGCACCGCCGACGGTCAGCACGGCGGCTCCGGTGTACTGGACGCTGCCCGCGGCGACGCCGAGCACGCCCCGGCGGTATTTGTCGGACTCGTTCGACGGGCGGGGCAGCAGCTCCTCCACGTCCTCGGGGGTGAGCACCACCACGTCGGGGTCGGGCAGGTAGGGGCCGAGCCCGATGTCGACCAGCTCGACCACCCCGGCGTGAGCCGCGCCGGGATCGACGAGCAGCCCCGCCTTGTAGGCGCCCATCGTCACGGTCACCTGGGCCTCGATGGCCGTGCCCGGCACCCGGCCGGTGCTCGCGTCGACCCCGCTGGGCACGTCGACCGCGACCACGGGGACGGGCGCGGCGTTGACGGCCCGGACCAGGCCGGCGTAGGGCTCGCGCAGCGCCCCCGTCACCCCGATGCCCACCAGTCCGTCGAGCACGAGGTCAACGAAAGAAAGGTCGGCGCGGTCGACCGCCTCGGGGCCGACGACCCGGCCACCGGCCAGCCGGAACGCCTCCAGCCCCGCCTCGTGGGTCCTGGTGCCGGCCAGGATCGCCTCCACCCTGGCCCCCCGCCTCGCCAGCAACATCCCCGCGTAGAGGGCGTCGCCGCCGTTGTCGCCGCTCCCGACGAGGAGCAGCACGCGGGAGCCGTACACCATGGGGAGCAGGGCGGCGCTGACGGTGGCGAGCCCGGAGGCGGCGCGCCGCATGAGCGACCCCTCGGGCAGGCGCGCCATCAGCACGTGTTCGGCGGCTCTGATCTGGTCGGCGGTGTAGGCGGTGCGCATGATCCGAAGCTATCCCTCGGCGATCACGTAGGCCACGGCCACGCCCGCGTCGTGGCTCAGCGAAATGTGCCACCGCTTGACGCCGAGGCCGTGGGCGATGGCGGCGGCCTTGCCCGTGACCTTGACCTCGGGCTTCCCGGAGTCGCCGGAGCGCACCTCGGCCTCCAGGTGGCCGACCCCCCGGGGCGCGCCGAGCGCCTTGGCCACGGCCTCCTTGGCGGCGAACCTGGCGGCCAGCGAGTGCACGGGGAGCGGCCGCTCCGCCTCGGTGAACACCCGCTCGCGCAGCCTGGGGGTGCGCTCCAGCGCCGCCTCGAACCGCGCGATGTCGACGATGTCCACTCCGATGCCCAGGATCATCTCCCCAGGCTAACCTCGCTCAGAACGCGCCCCGCTGCCATGGCCCCCAGATCGCGAACGACATGCCCTGACGGGACTGGATGTTCGCGTAGAGGGTGTGGCCCCCCGGGCCGAAGGTCGACCCGGCGAACTCCGCGCCGGCGTCGCCGGCGATGGGCGCGAGCCGGCAGAAGTCGAAAATCTCACCCTGCCGGCTGAGCCCGCGCAGGTAGTTGTCGCCGTCGCCGTCCTCGCAGAGCACGAGCGTGCCCCGCGGGCTGACCGTCACGTTGTCGGGCAGGTCGAGCATCGACGCGCGCGGCGACTCGTAGACGAGCTTGAGCCGGCCGCTCGCCGTCTCGTAGGCCCACACCTGGCCGTGCCCCTTGCCGAACCCGTCGGGCTCCGGGGCGTCGGGCACGGGGGCGCCGCCCTGCGTGGAGACGAAGTAGACGGTGCCCTGGTGGTGGATCGCGCCCTCCAGCCGGGAGAAGATCGCGGCTCCCTTGGCCCGCCCCTGCCTGCCCACCGCCTGGACGGCCTCGTCGTTGGACGGCTTGCCGGTGAAGGTGGGGTCGGGGTCGTCGATGTCGACCCAGGTGGTCGGGTAGACGGCGCCCGGTCGCTGCCCCGCGGACAGGTCCTGGCGCGGCGAGCCCTTCACGGCGAGCATCTGCAGCCTGCCGCCGTCGAGGAGGCGCCCGGCCTTGACCGGGTTCTCCGGAGGCAGGTAGCGGTAGAAGCCCGAGGCGAACCTGAAACAGTCCTCGGTCAGGTAGAGCGCCCCCGAGGCGGGGTCGAAGGCGGCCGACTCGTGGGCGAACCGGCCCGCCGACCTGATCGGCTTGGCCGTCGCGGCGCCGAGCACCGGCACCTCGAAGATGTAGCCGTGCCTGCGGGCCAGCCTGGAGTTGTCGCCACCGGAGTGGTCGTCGCCCACGTCGGGCCCGTTGACCGTCTCCTCGCAGGTCACCCAACTCTTCCACGGCATGGGGCCGCCGGAGCAGTTCATCATGGTGCCGGTGAGCGACGGGCCGCTCCGCATCACCTCGCCGTAGCGGGTGACCCGCAGCGTCGAGGTGCCGCCCCCGGCCATCCTGTCGTAGGCCTTGCCCTTGTCGCCGAACGCCCCGACGGGGCCGTTGACCTCGTGGTTGCGTACGAGGTAGGCGGTGCCGCGCGGGGCGGCGAACGCGGCCATCCCGTCGTGCCTGCCGGGCACGGCCGAGCCGTCGGAGAACTTCTGGCCCGCCGCGCTGAACGACCGGTAGGCGAACCCGTCGGGCAGGTGCAGCCTGACCTTGCCGTCACGCAGGTCGGCCACGGGACGCAACGGCCCATAGCCGCGCACCGGCTTGGCCTCGCCCCGCTCGCCCGCGCAGGCGACTCCGGCGAACGGCCCGGCGATGCCCGCGGCCATCGTCATGGTGGCTCTGGCGAGAAAGCGACGGCGGTCCATGGCAGCCTCCAACGATGCTCGTCAAGAACAGTAACCCCCCAGAACTCACCGCCTGACCGGTTCGGTGAGATCACGAACCGCCGATTTCCCGAACTGATTCTCGGTTTACCCACAAGTTCGTCCACAGCCTGTGGACAACGACCCGACCGAAGGCCGACCTGAGGCCCGTCGCTACGCTGCCAAGGTGAACAACGGCTACGTTGAACTGAGCAGGGAGCGGTGGAGCGAGCTCCGCAAGAACACGCCCTTGACTCTCACCGCGGAAGAGCTCGAAGAGCTGCGCGGCGTCGACGATCCCATCGACCTCACCGAGGTCACCGACATCTATCTCCCACTGACGAGGCTGCTCAACCTGCACTTCACCGGGTCCAAGCAGCGCAGCAGCGTGCTGAGCGCCTTCCTGGGGCACCACGAGCAGCGCGTCCCGTACATCCTGGGCATCGCGGGCAGCGTCGCGGTCGGCAAGTCGACCACGGCGCGGTTGCTGCACACGCTGCTGGCGCGCTGGCCCGAGCACCCGCACGTGGAGCTGGTCACCACCGACAGCTTCCTGTTCCCCAACGCGGTGCTGCAGGCCAAGGGCATCATGCAGCGCAAGGGCTTCCCCGAGAGCTACGACCGCAGGGCCCTGGTCAGGTTCGTGGCCGAGGTGAAGGCCGGGGCGGCGGAGGTCAGGACACCGGTTTACAGCCACCTGGAGTACGACATCGTGCCCGGCGCACACCAGGTCGTGAAAAATCCGGATATTTTGATCATCGAAGGGCTCAACGTCCTCCAGCCCGCCCCACCCACCTCCCTCGCCGTCAACGACTACTTCGACTTCTCCATCTACGTCGACGCCAAGGTGGAGAACATCCGCGACTGGTACGTCGAACGCTTCCACAAGCTGCGCCGCACCGCCTTCGAGGACCCCAAGTCCTACTTCCGCCACATCGCCGAGCTCTCCTACGAGGAGGCCACGGACTTCGCGGTCAAGGTCTGGCGCGACATCAACGAGCGCAACCTGATCGAGAACATCGCCCCCACCCGCGGGCGGGCCGACCTGGTGCTGAAGAAGGGCCCCGACCACGCGGTCAAGCGGGTACGGCTTCGCCGGACCTGAAGACCTCCTCGTACACGTAGGCCGCGAACCTGCCCGCGCACCCCAGGTCGTCGATGTCGACGAACCAGCAGTCCGCATCGTGAATATGGCACCAAAATGTCCTCATTCCGGCAGGGTCGCGGACCCAGGTCAATGGAACGTCAACGTTCGATCGACGACATCGACGACAATGGCCCGATGCTCCATCTGCGACTGATCACCCCTGCCACGCGCACCGGCGAGGTGATCGCGGCACTCGAGCAGTGCGCGGGCACCACCAACCTCGTCGTCCTCCCCGGCGCGGCCCGCCTGCCCGAGGGCGACCTGATCTTCTGCGACGTGGCCCGCGAGTCGGCCAACGAGGTGATCGACCGGCTCGGATGGCTCAAGGAGGAGGGGTCGATCGCGGTCGAGCAGGTGGACCTCGCGATCTCCAGAGGGGCCGACGAGGCCGTCGAGGAGGCGCCCGGCGAACCCGAGGACGCGGTGGTCTGGGCGGAGTTCGCCCAGAAGATGGCGGACGACTCCCGCGTCACCTGGGCCTACCTCGTGTTCCTGGTGATCGCCACCATGCTGGCCGCCATCGGTGTGCTGCAGAACTCCCTCATCCTGATCGTCGGCGCGATGGTCCTCGGACCGGAGTTCGGCGCGATCGCGGCCGTCTGCTTCGGCCTGCTGGGCCGCGACCGGCGACTGATCGCCGGCTCCCTGCGCACTCTGATCATCGGGTTCGCGATCGCGATCGCGGTGACGTTCGCCTGCGCGCTCGCCCTGCGCGGGCTCGGCTGGATCGGCCCGCACCACCTGCGGGTCAACGAGGAGGTCCAGTTCATCGTCAAACCCGACCGCTGGTCGTTCATCGTGGCCCTGCTCGCCGGCGTGGCCGGGGTGCTGTCGATCACCGCGGGCAAGTCGTCGGCCCTGATCGGCGTGTTCATCTCGGTCACCACGGTCCCGGCGGCCGGATTCGCCGCCGTGGCGCTCGCCCTCGGCGACTGGCCCGAGGTCGGAGGCTCGGTCTCGCAGCTCGCGCTGAACATCGCCGGCATGCTCATCGCGGGCACCGGCACGCTCATGGTCCAGCGGGGATTCTGGCCTCAAGTAGGACGCGGCTCATCCATTCGACCGATGCGGGAGCGCGAAGCCGGCGGGTAGGGTCCGGACCTATGCACATCCTCGCCACCGAGGGGCTGACCAAACGCTTCCCGACGGTCACGGCGCTCGACCAGCTGACGGTCACAGCCGGGCCCGGCGTCACCGGCCTGGTGGGAGCCAACGGCGCGGGCAAGTCGACGTTGATCAAGATCATGCTGGGGCTGCTCCCGCCCACCGGCGGCAGCGCGCGGGTGCTCGACCTCGACGTCGCCACCCGGGGCGCGGAGATCCGCGGGCTCGTCGGATACATGCCCGAGCACGACTGCCTCCCGCCCGACGTCTCCGCCACCGAGCTGGTCGTCCACCTCGCCCAGATGTCCGGGCTGCCGCGCACGGCCGCCCGCGAGCGCGCCGCCGACGTGCTGCGTCACGTCGGCCTGGCCGAGGAGCGCTACCGGGCCGTCGGCGGCTACTCCACCGGCATGAAGCAGCGCGTCAAGCTCGCCCAGGCCCTCGTCCACGACCCCAAGCTGATCTTCCTCGACGAGCCCACCAACGGGCTCGACCCGCGCGGCCGTGACGAGATGCTGACGCTGATCAGGCGCATCGGCACCGAGTTCGGCATCAGCGTGCTCGTCACCTCCCACCTGCTGGGCGAGCTCGAACGCATCTGCGACCACGTGATCGTCATCGACGCCGGCCGGCTGCTGCGGTCCTCCGCGATCGCCGAGTTCACCCACGCCACGCGGAGCGTCACGGTCGAGGTCGAGGAGGGCGCGACCCCGCTCGCCGCGCGCCTGACCGAGCTCGGCCACACCGTCACCCCGCACGGCCGCCTGCTGCTGGTCGAAGTGACGGGTCCCGAGACGTTCGACGCGATCCGTGACACCGCCGTCGACCTCGATCTCTGCCTGATCCGGCTGGAGCAGGGCCGCCATCGCATCGAGGACGTCTTCCGAGAGGAGGTGGCCGGTGTCTGAGATCTACGACATCGGTTACCGCCACTACGACGGGCCACGGCTCGGCCGCGCGTACTCCACGCGCGCGCTCACCGTCCACAGCCTGCGCGCCGTCTTCGGCCTCGGCCGCACCGCGCGCAGCAAGATCATGCCGTTCGCGCTGGCGGTCATCATGCTGCTGCCCGCCGTCGTGTCGATCGCGGCGATGGCCCTGATCGGGCAGCGCGCCATGGGCTACAGCTCCTACGCGGTCATCATGCAGGCGGTGCTGGCCATCTTCCTGGCCTCGCAGGGCCCCGCGATCATCGCCCCCGACCTGCGGTTCCGGGTGCTGCCGCTGTACCTGTCACGGCCCGTGTCGATCGTCGAGTACGTGGGCGCCAAGGTCACCGCGATGACCGCCGCGCTCTTCCTGATGGTCGCGGTGCCGCTGACGCTCATCTATCTGGGCGAGCTGCTCATCGATCTCGAAGGACCGCCACAGACCAAGGAATACCTCGGCGCCCTGGCCATGGCCCTGGTCCTGGCGGTGCTGCTGTCCGCCTTCGGCCTGGCCATCGCCTCGCTCACGCCCCGGCGCGGGCTCGGAGTCGCCTCGGTCATCGCCGTCTACCTGCTGGCCTCGGCCTCGGTCCCCATCTTCTACGGCACCCTGATCTCCACGGGCAACGACGCGGCGGCCAGATGGGCGTGGCTGGTCAACCCGTTCTGGCTGGTCGACGCCGTGCAGGTGTGGCTGTTCGACACGACGCCCAACTCCGAAGGCGGCTATCCCCCGGGGCCCGCCCCGGCCGCCATCGTGGTCGTGCTGATCGCCGTCGCCGTCTCGGTCCTCGCGCTCCGCTACCGGAAGGCGGCCTCTCAATGAAGGTCGAGCTCTCCCAGGTCTCGCGCTGGTACGGCAACGTCGTCGCGGTCAACGACGTGACGATGACGATCGGGCCCGGGGTCACCGGCCTGCTCGGCCCCAACGGAGCGGGCAAGTCGACCCTCCTGCACCTGATGGCCGGTTTCCTGGCCCCGTCAGGCGGCTCGGTCACCCTCGACGGCACCCAGATCTGGAAAAATCACCACATTTATCGAAACATCGGGCTCGTTCCTGAGCGCGAGGGTGTCTACGGCTTCCTGACCGGCTGGCAGTTCGTCCTGTCGGCCGCCAGGCTGCACGGCCTGTCCGACCCCGTCCAGGCCGCCCGCAAGGCCCTGGCCACGGTCGAGATGGAGGAGCCCAAGGACCGCCGCGTCGAGACCTACTCCAAGGGCATGCGCCAGCGCGTCAAGGTCGCCGCCGCGCTCGTCCACGACCCGCCGGTGCTCCTGCTCGACGAGCCCTTCAACGGCATGGACCCACGCCAGCGGCTGCACCTGATGGACCTCATCCGGTCGATGGGCGTGGCGGGCAAGACCATCCTGTTCAGCTCCCACATCCTGGAGGAGGTCGAGCGGGTCGCCCAGCACATCGAGGTGCTGGTCTCCGGCCGGCACGCCGCCTCGGGCGACTTCCGCGAGATCCGCCGGCTGATGACCGACCGGCCGCACCTGTTCCGGATCCGCTCCAGCGACGACCGCAGGCTGGCCGCCGCCCTCATGCTCGACGCCTCGGCCGGCGGTGTGACCCTCGGTCCCGACGGCCTGGAGGTGCAGGCCGTCGAGTTCCGCAGGTTCGCCCGGCTCCTCCCGCGGGTCGCCCGCACCGAGGGCATCCGCCTGCACCAGGTCTCCCCCGCCGACGAGGACCTGGAAAGCGTCTTCTCCTACCTGATCACCCGGAGCACCTGATGACCCAGCACGGAGCGAACCCGCCCCACGGCGTGAGGCCGCGAGGCCCCTCGGCGAGCACGCCGCCGAACGGAGTGAGGCCATGAACACCGTGGTCGCGGGCATCACCTACCGGGCGCTGCTGGGCAGGCGCAGGATCTTCCTGCTGGCCCTGCTCCCCGTCGCCCTGATCGGCCTGGCCCTGCTGCTGCGCCTGGTCGGCAGTGACGACCAGCGCTCGACCATGCTGCTGATGGAGAAGTTCGCCATCGGCACCATGCTTCCGCTGCTCGGCCTCATCGCCGGCACCGGCGTCATCGCCCCCGAAATCGACGACGGCACGATCATCCACCTGATGTCCAAGCCGATCTCCCGCCCCGTCATCGCGCGGACGAAGTTCGTGGTGGCCGCCTCGCTGCTCGCGCTGTTCGCCGCGATCCCGACCTTCGTCTCCGCCTGGCTCCTGGTGGGCAACGAGGACGGCATCGCCCTCGGCTTCGCCGTGGGCGCGCTCGTGGCGGGCATCGCGTACGCCGCGATCTTCCTGCTGCTGGGCGTCGTCACCCGCCACGCGGTGACGATCGGCATCATCTACGCCCTGGTCTGGGAGAGCCTGATCGGCGGTTTCGTCCAAGGAGCCCGGAAGTTCTCGGTGCAACAGTGGGCCGAGTCGATCGCCGATCAGATCTCCACCTCGCCGTTCCTGACGGCCGACGTGACGCTGGGCTTCGCCGTACCCGCTCTGATCGTCGTGACGGTGGTCGGCGTTTTCTGGACGGGCCGCAGGCTGCGGGTCTTCTCTTTGACGGGCGACGAGTGACCGGGCGGCGATTCGGTCAGAAGCGCCAGCGGGTCGCGGTCAGACCGTCCGAGCCGTACCCGTAGGCGCGCAGGGGCGTGACCCGGTAGAAGGCGTACTCCGGTGAGCCGGGAAGGCTGTCGTCGTGGACGGAGCCGTCATGCAGGGCGAACCCCCACTGATATTTCGCCAGGAAGGCGTCGGCCACCTCCCGCTGCTGAGCCGGGTCGCGAACGAGGACGGCCACTCCTTCGAGCACGAGGTCGAGTTCCGGGCCGGTGACCGTGAGGACACAGTTGCCGTTGTGGGCGAGGTTCCTGCCCTTGCGGGACGCCGGGCGGGTGGCGAAGCACGCTGCCTCATCGGCCCAGACCGGCATCACCGGCATGGCGTGCGGTCGTCCGTCGGGTCGCACCGTCGACAGCAGTGCCTTCGGCGCCGTTCGCAGGCACGCACGTGCCTCGCTCCAGGGCTTCACGGTCGTCGGGTCGGTGCTCATCGGTGTCGCGTCGGCCTCGCCGAACAGAAGTTCGGCGCGGGGCGTCGGGTGGGTCATGGCGGGTGTTTCCTTTCGGCGGATCTCGGGCCGGTCAGTACTCGTCGTGCAGACGCCACCAGTGGTAGGGCGCGCTCTGCGGCCATCCATCGGGTGAGTCTTCCCAGGTCTCCTGCCTTCCGTACGGGGTCAGGTCGAGAAATGTCCAGTTGCTGCCAAGCCGTTCGACGCCTCGTCCGCTGGTGACATAGGTGCGATAGACGTCCTCGCCGTCACGCAGGAAGACGTTCAGCGCGAAGCCGTCGCCAGCTCCCTGGTCGTGGTTGAACTCACCGTCCGGCGCGGAGTACCACGGGATGGTCCAGCCCATGCGCTGCTTGTACGGCATGATCTCGGCCAGCGGTCCGGTGGAGACCAGCGCCAGAGAGACGTCGCGCGCGTGCAGGTGAGCCAGGTGGCCGATGTTGTCGGTGAACATCGCACACCCCGAGCAGAACTCCTCGGCACCATGCCACATGAAGGAGTAGACGATGAGCTGGTCGCGCCCCTCGAAGAGGTCTCCCAGGCTTCTCGTCCCGTCCGGGCCGGCGAACCGGTAGTCCTTGTCCACCCGGACCATCGGCATCCGGCGGCGTTCGGCGGCCAGGTCGTCCAGCGCGCGGGTGAGCTGCTTCTCCTTGACCAGCAACGCGTCTCGGGCGCTGCGCCACTCCTGCTCCGAGACGATCGGAGGTCGCGTCATAAGGCACTCCATGGCTTTCTTGAAGAAAGGGACTGCGTCACAACCTAGCCAAGTTACTTTCTTAAGGGAAGTAGCTCGGCTAGGCTGACCGCATGCAGCGCACCCGGTTCGGCGACATGGCCTGCTCCATCGCCCGCACCCTGGACGTCATCGGAGAGCCCTGGTCGCCCCTGATCTTGCGCGACGTCTACGCCGGCATCACCCGCTTCGAGCACCTCCAGCGCGACCTGGGCATCTCCAGCAAGGTGCTCAGCGAACGGCTGAAGTGGCTCGTCGACAACGGCGTGCTGGACCGCCGGGAATACTCACAACGCCCCTCGCGCCACGAGTACACACTCACGGAGAAGGGCCGGGAGCTGTGTGACCTGCTGCTGGTGATGGTGCGTTGGGGCGACCGGTGGACGGCCGACGCGTCAGGGCCGCCCGTGCTCTACCGGCACCAGGCCTGCGGCCAGATCAGCCAGGTGGAGTTGCACTGCTCAGTGTGCGATCGCCCGATGCGTGCCACGGACATCGACATGCTGCCCGGCCCTGGGGCCCCAGCGCCCGCCTAGGGCCCACCGGCGCCTTGGCCGGCCGGGCCCGGCATCTCTCCTGGCCGCCGGATCCGGACATGACGAAGGGGTACGGCGACAGCGTGCCGTACCCCTTCGGACAGCGTCAGACGCAGGCGACCCGCACCACGCCCGCGAGCCGGTCGGCGACCTTGGTGGCGTGCTCCTCCGAGGAGGCCTCCACCATCACCCGGATCATCGGCTCGGTGCCGCTCGGCCTGATCAGCACCCTGCCCGACTCGCCCAGCTCCGCCTCGGCCTCGGCCACGGCGGCGGTGAGCTCGGGCACCGCGGCCTTGCCCCGGTCGACGTCCTTGACGTTGATCAGGATCTGCGGCAGCGGCGTCATGATCGACGCCAGCTCCTTGAGCGGCCGGCCGGTGGCCGCCATCACCGACAGCAGGTGCAGCGAGGTCAGCAGCCCGTCTCCCGTGGTGGCGTGGTCGAGCATGATGACGTGGCCCGACTGCTCACCGCCGAGGTTGTAGCCGTCGGCCTTCATCCGCTCCAGCACGTAGCGGTCGCCCACCGCGGTCTCCACCACGTGGATGCCCGCGTCGCGCATGGCCAGCTTGAACCCCAGATTGGACATCACGGTCGCGACCACGGTGTCCTTGGCCAGGGCTCCCTCGGCGTGCATGGCGCTCGCCAGGATCGCCATGATCTGGTCACCGTCGACGATCGCGCCCGTGTGGTCGACCGCCAGGCAGCGGTCGGCGTCGCCGTCGTAGGCGATGCCGATGTCGGCGCCACGCGAGACGACGATCTGCTGCAGCTTGTCCATGTGCGTGGAGCCGTGGCCGGCGTTGATGTTGAGGCCGTCGGGCCGCGCGCCGATCGCCTCGACCGTGGCTCCGGCCCGCAGCAGCGCCTCGGGCGCGACCATGTGGGCGGCGCCGTGGGCACAGTCGACGACGACGTGCAGGCCGTCGAGCCTGTCTCGCGTCGTGGCCAGCACGTGGGTGATGTAGCGGTCGGCCTCGCCGTACGCGTCACGCACCCGGCCCACGGCGGAACCGACGGGAAAGCTCCAGTCCTCGCCCAGCCGCCGCTCGATCTCGTCCTCGACCGCGTCGGACAGCTTGAAGCCGCCACGAGCGAGGAACTTGATGCCGTTGTCGGGCGCCGCGTTGTGCGAGGCCGACAGCATGACACCGAGATCGGCGCCGAGCGCGGCCGTGAGGTGGGCGACGGCCGGGGTGGGCAGCACGCCGAGGCGCAGCACATCCACTCCGGAAGCCGCGAGGCCGGCGACCACGGCGGCCTCGAGAAACTCTCCCGAGGCACGCGGGTCCCGGCCTACGACCGCTATCGGACGACGTCCGGTAGCGGCGAACGCGCCTGCATCGCCGAGGACGTGAGCCGCCGCGACCGAAAGGTCCATGGCAAGCTCCGCCGTGAGGTCGCGTCCAGCGACCCCACGTACCCCGTCGGTGCCGAAAAGACGCGCCAACTCAGCGCTTGCTGTACTGCGGAGCCTTACGGGCCTTCTTGAGGCCGTACTTCTTCCGCTCCGTGGCGCGGGCGTCACGGGTGAGGAAGCCGGCCTTCTTCAGCGGCGGGCGGTTGACGTCGACGTCCAGGACGGCGAGCGCGCGGGACAGGCCCATGCGGAGCGCGCCGGCCTGGCCGGTCACGCCGCCACCGTCGATGCGCGCGATGACGTCGAACGCCTCTTCGGCGCCGAGCACCACGAAGGGCTCGTTGACGATCTGCTGGTGGACCTTGTTGGGGAAGTAGACATCCAGCGAACGACCGTTGATCGTCCACTTGCCGGTGCCGGGGACGATGCGCACCCGGGCGATCGCCTCCTTGCGGCGGCCGGTGCCGTACGAGTTGCCCGTGGTGACGGGCTTACGCACGGGAGCGTCGGCGCTGGCGGTGGATTCGGTGGTGTATTCGGAAGGGAACTCCTCGCCGGAGAAGTCCTCCACCTCGGCCTCTACGACCGTCTCGACACCGGTGGGCTCAGCCACGGTTCTCCTCTAACTCTTTCGGACTTCTACTGGGCGATCTGGGTGATCTCGAACGGCACCGGCTGCTGGGCCTGGTGCGGGTGCTCGGAACCCGCGTAGACCTTCAGCTTCTTGGCCATCTTCCGGCCGAGGGAGTTCTTGGGCAGCATGCCCTTGACGGCCTTCTCGACGGCCTTGTCGGGCCGCTTCTCCATGAGCTCGCCATAGCTCACGGAACGCAGACCACCCGGGTAGCCCGAGTGGCGGTAGGCCTTCTTCTGCTCCAGCTTGTTGCCGGTGAGCGCGATCTTGTCCGCGTTGATGACGATGACGAAGTCACCGGTGTCGACGTGGTTGGCGAAGATCGGCTTGTGCTTGCCGCGGAGCAGGATCGCGACGTGGCTGGCCAGCCGGCCCAGCACGACATCGGTCGCGTCGATGACGTACCACTGACGCTGGACGTCGGCGGGCTTCGGTGAGTACGTGCGCACGGTCGTAGCCTTCTTATGCTCGCGTCTTCGGCGCGCTGCCGGATGCGGCAGCGCTGGGGTCGGTCGGTGCGGGCACACGACGGCCCGGACCTTCCGTCTCCACAGAGAATGGGAGATGACGCCGGACGCGCCGCGCATCGGTCTCGCTGGACCTATGCACACAACGAACGTTCAGGTTACCCGCCCTCGCAGGCGCTGGTCAAAATACCGGTAACCCTCGTCGAGTCTACCCGACCACAGAACGGTTCTATTTCGGTTCCCGCCATTCCCTTCATCACCAGTACCTCACATCTCTATCGTTGACTGCGGTATGTGGCAGACCTCTCACACCCGGCACACCCAGCGGAGCGCACGGCGCCGGAGCCATCTGGGCGTGTTGGCCTGCCTCATGGCCGCGCTCTTCTTCATGGGCGTGCTGCTCGGGCGGGCGAGCGACGACGTCGAGCCGGCCGGCCACATCTACCTCCAGGAGACCGCGCCGTCCGCCGTCCCCACGGCCACGCCGTCGCCCAAGACGGCGCAGCCCTACGCGGGCCGCATCCCCCGGCAGACGACCGCGGCCGTGCCGCACAGCCGGACGAGGCCCAAGCCGACCCCGTCGTCCACCGACCTGATCGACGGCTACACCGCCGATGACCCCACCCGCGTGCTGGGCGAGGAGACGTTCCAGGCGTCACCGTCCATGGCGGCCCGAGTCGTCTCCCTCACCAACGCCGCCCGTGCCAAGCACGGATGCGGCCGGCTCAGGGTCGACGCCAGGCTGGCCCGCGCCGCCCGGATCCACTCGCTGGAAATGGCCAGGAGCGGGAAGTTCGCCCACGACTCCCCCGACGGCAGCTCCCCGTGGGACCGCATGGAGCGCGCCGGATACCCCGCGGGCGCCGCCGAGAACATCGGCCGCGGCTACTCCAGTGCCGAAGAGGCGGTCCGCGGCTGGCTCGACAGCCGCGACCACCGGCAGAACATCCTCAACTGCAAAATCACGGCCATCGGCGTCGGCGTGGTCGCCGGTCCCGGCGGCCCCTGGTGGACCCAAGACTTCGGATATTCCTGACACCTTCGCGATAGTCTCGCCCGCATGGTTTTTCCCGAGGACCGTGAGAGCAGCACGGAGAGCACCCCCCGCCGGTTCCGGAAGAAGCGCGAGGACGAGACCGAGAGTGTCTTCAGTCCCCGTAAGCAGCACGGTGACCGCGAGGAGGGCACGAAGGGCCCCGAGGCCGCCGGCGACGCCAAGCCGGAGGAGGCCGGGCCGCGCGCCGAGACCTGGAGCCCCTACGCCGAGGGCAAGCGCTCGCGCGGGCCACTGTGGTTCACCCTCGGCGGCGTCGGGGTGCTGGCCCTGCTCGCCGGCGGGCTCGTCGTGATGATGAAGTCCGGTCCGGCCGACCCCGCCGCCACAGGAGAGGGCAGGCGCACGTCCGCGCCCTTGCCGTCGGCGCCGCCCGGAAAGTACAGCTATGCGGCCGAACGCACCACGGACCCCGAGCCGCTGACGGTCAAGGAACTCTTCCCCAAGAAGAAGTTCGCCGTCTCGGGCCGCTCCTACGAGATGACGGTCACCAGCAAGCTCAAGAAGTGCGCCGACGGGGCCGTGGGCGACAAGCTGCTGAAGGCGCTCAAGAGCGGCAAGTGCACGCAGCTCATCCGGGCCAGCTTCCGTGACAAGAGCGGCAAGGTGATCGGCACGGTCGGCGTGGCCAACCTCAAGTCGAGCAAGACCGCGACCAAGGCGGCCTCCGTCGGCAACGACGCCAATTACGTCAAGCCACTCGCCGGCAAGGACGAGGTCACCAAGTTCGTCGGCTCGGGCAGCGGCGGCACCAAGGTGTGGATGCACGGCCACTACGCGGTCATGATCTGGTTCCAGAACAAGGACGGCGTCAAACCCGACTCCAAGGGGTCCAAGGTGATCTTCCAGGCGGCAACGGACATCACCAAGGCGACCGTCTTCAAAGCTCTCGACGCCCGGACGCTGACCGGTTTTCCGGCGACCTGAAATAGCCATTTCGGCT
The DNA here is from genome assembly GCF_059358955.1 of Nonomuraea sp. CX421. NCBI lineage: Bacteria > Bacillati > Actinomycetota > Actinomycetes > Streptosporangiales > Streptosporangiaceae > Nonomuraea > Nonomuraea sp. CX421. The sequence goes on from NZ_JCADBK010000040.1 coordinate 19,447, forward strand.
CGTTAAGATCACAAACCGGGCGTCCGATCCGGCCGGGAACGCACATACCGGCATGACGATCTCGTGTCTCTCGCTAGGCTCGCCCTTATGCGTGGCCAGGAACCTGGGTCTGAGCACGATCGTAGGGAAGCCGACGGCTCGGCAGCGCCGGGGACGCCACCTCCGAGCTTCGGCCAGCCCTCAGAGCAGCCCCCGCCGCCACCCTCGGTGGCGGCGAGCGGGCCATCGCCTCACGCGCTCCCCCCGGACCCGACACCGTCCACCCCGGAGTCCGGCGTCACCTCGCCCGCTCACCAGGTCCCGCTCACCCTTGAGCCCGGCGAGGGCATCTCCTGGACCCTCCCCGTCCTGGGGGTCAGCGCCGCCCTCTCCCCTGACCCGGCCCCACCCGCGCGAGAGCCCGACCCCGACACCTCCTGGACACCCCCTGTCCTCGGCACCACCCCGCCCCCTCAGGCCGCCCCCACTCCCTCCCCCTCGTCCTCCTGGGGGCCACCGCCACCCCCGCTCCACCCGAACGTCGGCCCATCGCCCACCCCCGGCCGTCCCGCCAACACCTCTCCACCACCCGCCCCGGACACCACCTGGCACCCGGCGCCGGGCTCCGGCGGGGGCGGCTCATGGGCTCCGTCCACGCCGGAACCCGGCACAGGCGCTTCACACACGCCGTCCATCCCCGAGCCCGGCGCGGCCCCCCTCCAGGACCGGACGCCCTCCGAAGCCGCCCCCGGCACACCCTCCGGCCCCGAGCCGGTCGTGCCCCCTTCTCACGGCTGGTCACCGTCCGAGTCCAGTACGGGCCCCCACCAGGCAGGACCTCCGCCTTCCTCCGCGCCACAGCCAGGCGTGAGCCCTCCCCGGGGCTGGGCACCGTCCCAGTCCGGGCAGACGCCCCCACCCAGCGACACCGAGACCACGGCCGAGGCACGGATCCCCCGTCCAGCCATGCCGTTGCCCTCGCCCCGCGCGCCCGAGAGCCGCGAGCAGGACGAGAGCCGCGAGCACGAGAGCCGCGAGCAGGACGAGAGCGACCCGCCCGTGCTCCCCGTCTTCCCTGGCGCGCAGCCCTGGGAGGTGCCCGAGGACGACGCCGCCCCCTACGACTGGTTCGCGGGCGCCACCGATCCCGAGCATCGCGCCCGCGAGGCCGCCCCCGAGGACGTCACCACCTGGACGGACGAGCCACCGGTGCCCTACGCGACCGACGAGCAGGCGCCGTGGGGAGCCGCCCCCGTGGTGCCGGGGGCGCCTTCCTGGGAGCCGCCGCCCGCTTTCACGGCGGCCGCGGCCGGCATGCGGGTGTGGCCCGCCCCCGTGGCCGACCCTCCCGTGATGCCCCCGTGGCCGGCCGCCACGGGAGAGCCCGTGCCCGGTCTGGACGAGGCAGAGGCGTCCGAGCCGGACCGCCCAGGGCCAAGCCACCCAGGCGCACAGCCAGACCGCCCTCGGCCAGGCCCCCCAGGCACAGAGCCGGACCGCCCTCGGGCAGGCCACCCGGCCACCGACTCCACCGCCCCTCACCCTTTCGGCCCCAACACGACCACCCCAGACCCCGTCGGGCCCGCCGCCCCCGCTGGGATCAGCACCCCCGGGCACCCTGGTGGCGGAAGCGACACACCAGCCGTACAGTCCCCCGTATCGGGCGCCAGCCCGCCCCCGGGACACCACCTCGCCGAGAGCGCCACCCCATCAGCCCCACATCCCACCGCGAGCGGCGAGACGCCGGCCGGACAGCAGCCCGCCGGCGGCGGCACGCCGCCCGTCCAGACTCACGGCGGCAACCCGCCCGCGGGCCAGCCGACCGAGCCGACCGGCGCACTCTCATCCGCCCAGCCAGCCACACCCACCGGCGCACCACCGTCCAGTCAACCGTCCAGTCAACCGTCCACGCCCACCGGCGCACCACTGTCCAGTCAACCGTCCACGCCCACCGGCGCGCCACTGTCCAGTCAACCGTCCACGCCGACGGGCGCACCCCCTTCGGCCCCGAAGGCCACGGCCCCTGGCAGGCCGCACCTGCCCGCGCCTGGCGACATCCCCGTCTGGCCCCCCGCCCCACGCACCACGCACCAGTCCGACACTGGCCCCATGCCGGTGGCCGACCTCCCGGCCCCCGCATCGCCACCGGCCCAGACTCCCCCGGCGACCTCCCGGTCCAAGCCCTGGCCCCCTCGCCCCCAGTCCAAGGGCGAGCCCCCCGCCCCACCGCCGTCCTCGCCAACCGGCACCGGCACCGCCACCGGCACGCCCGAACCCGCCACGCCCGAACCCGTCACGCCCCAGCCCGACGCCCAGGCCGCCACGCCCGGGATCAGGAACACCTCCGAGCTGCCCGCCCCGGCAGGCGCCGAGCCCACCGCGCCGGAAGACCCAGGAGCCGGCTCGCCCGCGTCCCCGTCCGGCAACCGGCCGTCGACGGCACGATCGGAGCTCCGCGCCTCCTCCCGCCCCAAGCCCGGCCCTTCCGAGCTGCCTGAGGTGACGGGCCCCGACACGCAGCCGACCGTGCTGAGGTCCGACTCCTGGCCCCCCGCGCCGCAGACCGAGGAGCAACGCCAGGAGGAGCAACTCCCCGAGCTGCCTTTCAGCCCCGAGGTGTGGGGCCAGAAGCCCGCCCCGGCCAGGGTCCCGGTGCCCCTGCAGCCGGCCGCGTACGACCTGCCGACCCCGCCCCAGGGCCCCACCGTCCACCCGCCGGTCGCGTTCCCGCAACAGCCGGGCCAGCCACCCGCCGCCAAGCAGCCTGGCAAGAGCAGGCAGGCGCTGTTCGCCACGCTGGGCGTGCTGGTCCTGGCGGGCGTCGCGACGGGCGGTTTCTTCGCCTACAAGTCGCTGAGCACGCCTCCGCCCCCCGCGGCGACGGCCACCCAGCCGCCGGCGCCGACCGTGACGGCCACTTCTGCGCCGCCCACCACGGCCGAGCCCAGTCCTCCCGCGGCCGCCATGCTCAACTCCGAGGACACCGACCCGCGCAAACTCTCGCTCTCCGAGGCGTTCCCGAAGAAGAAGGTGGCAGCCGGCGGCGCGCAGTTCGCCCGAGTCAAGACCCACCTGGAGCCCAAGTGCGCGAAGGCCGCGTCGGGCCCGTTCGCTGAGGCGCTGAGCGATCAGAAGTGCAGCCGGGTGCTGCGCGCCACGTACGTCGACACCAAGCGCCGCTACGCGGTGACCACCGGCATCGCCGTGCTCCCCACGAGGGACGCCGCCCTGCGCGCCGACGAGACCAAGAACCTCTCCCGCAACCTGTGGTTCCGCGCGCTCCCCGGACCGGCGGGCACGGGCGGCGAGCGTGTGCACATCGCGGGCGGCTACGCGGCGGGCCTGGTCTGGGGCCGCTACATCGTGTTCAGCTACGCCACCTACGCCGACGGCCACACGCCCGCGGCGAAGGACAAGACGCTCGGCAAGGTGAGCGACGCCTTCCGCGACCAGATGTCACTCGTGCTCGAGCGGCGCATCGCGGGCGGCTGACGCGGTGCGCACCCGCCGCGTCGCGGCGGCGCGCGCCGCGAGCCGGTCATCCGGCGGATACGTCACCTCTTCCAGGCACAGCCCGTGCGCGGGCGCCACATGCACGCCGGAGTCCCGTACGGCCCGCGTCAGCACCTGGCCGGGCCACTCCACCGGCCGTCGGCCGTCACCGGCGGCCAGCAGTGAGCCCACGAGGGCCCGCACCATCGAATGGCAGAACGCGTCGGCGACCACGGTGGCGACCAGCAGGCCGTCATCGCGGCGCACCCAGTCGAGCCGTTGCAGCTCCCTGATCGTGGTGGCCCCCTCGCGCTTCTTGCAGAACGCCGCGAAGTCGTGCTCGCCCCTCAGACGCACGGCCGCGGCGTTCATCGCGTCGACGTCGAGCGGCCGGTTGTGCCAGACGACCTCGTGGCGGCGCAGCGGATCGCCGCCGCCGGGCGCATCGCACACCCGGTACGCGTAGCGGCGGGACAGAGCGGAGAAACGCGCGTCAAAGCCCTCAGGAGCCACCGAGACGCGATGAACCCGCACATCCTGAGCCAGAACCCCGGCCAGGCGTCGCACGAGCGCAGCGAGCCGCTCATCCACGGACGCGGGCCCAGTGCTCCGGTCAAGCTCGGCCAGCGCCTCCACCGGAAGGTCCACGTGCGCCACCTGGCCCCGCGCGTGCACGCCCGCGTCCGTCCGCCCGGCCACGGTCAGCGAGGCTGGCTCGGCCAGCCGCAGGATCCTGCCAAGTGCCTGCTCGATCTCGCCCTGCACGGTACGCCGGTTCGGCTGACGGGCCCATCCGGAGAAGCCGGTGCCGTCATACCCGAGGTCGAGGCGGAGCCGTACCACGAACTTCCTCCAGAAACTGTGCGCGGCCGATCAACGAGAAACGGGCCCGGAACCCCGCGATGGGGTCCGGACCCGGTTCGGCTGCCTGACGGATCAGGCTTCGTCCTTCTTCGCCTCGGCCGGAGCCTCAGCGGGGGCCTCGGCCGACTCGGCGGCGGGCGCCTCCTTGGCCTCCGCGGCCGGAGCCTCGGTCTCCTCGACCTCGGCGGCCGGGGCCGCGCTCTCCTCGGTCTTGGCCGCGGGAGCCTCGGTACGCGAGACGCTGACCGACTTCAGCGGCTCGGTCACCAGCTCGATGACGGCCATCGGGGCGTTGTCACCCTTGCGCGCGCCAATCTTGGTGATGCGGGTGTAGCCGCCGGGACGCTCGGCGAACGTCGTCGCGATCTCGGTGAAGAGGTGGTGGACGACGCCCTTGTCCTTGACAACGGTGAGCACCTGGCGACGGTTGTGGATGTCGCCCTTCTTCGCCTTGGTGATCAGGCGCTCCGCCAGCGGCCGAAGGCGCTTGGCCTTGGTCACCGTGGTGCGGATCCGGCCGTGGCGGAACAGGTCGGTGGCGAGGTTCGCCAGAATCAGCCGCTCGTGCGCCGGGCTGCCGCCGAGACGCGCGCCCTTGCTGGGCTTGGGCATTTCTCTCTCCTTGGAGTTAACCGCTCCGGCCGTACGAGGTACCGGAGTCGGGGACGGGGGCCGCTCGCACGGCCCCTGTCAGATCAACCAGTCCGCAGGGCCGGGCCCCGCGGAGCCCGCGAGGACCTGGGGCCCGCGCGGGTGAACCTGCTAGTACTGCTCCGTCTCGACGTACGCGCTGTCGTCGTCGTCGTAACCGGCACCGGCCACCGCGCTCGGGTCGAACCCGGGCGGGGAGTCCTTGAGCGCCAGCGACATCTCGTGCAGCTTCTGCTTGACCTCTTCGATGGACTTCGCACCGAAGTTACGAATGTCGAGAAGGTCCTGCTCGCTGCGGGCGACGAGCTCACCCACGGTGTGGATGCCCTCGCGCTTGAGGCAGTTGTACGACCGGACGGTGAGGTTGAGCTCCTCGATCGGCAGCGCCAGGTCGGCGGCCAGAGCGGCATCGGTCGGCGACGGGCCGATGTCGATGCCCTCGGCCTCGACGTTGAGCTCGCGGGCCAGGCCGAACAGCTCAACGAGGGTCTTACCGGCCGAGGCCACCGCGTCGCGGGGCTTCATGGCCGGCTTGGTCTCGACGTCGAGGATGAGCCGGTCGAAGTCGGTGCGCTGCTCGACTCGGGTCGCCTCGACCTTGTACGTGACCTTCAGCACCGGGGAGTAGATCGAGTCGATCGGAATGCGACCGATCTCCTGGCCGGGCTGCTTGTTCTGGGCGGCGGAGACGTAGCCGCGACCGCGCTCGACGGTCAGCTCCATCTCCAGCTTCGCCTTGCCGTTGAGCGTGGCGATGCGCAGCTCGGGGTTGTGCACCTCGACACCGGCCGGAGGCGCGATGTCGGCGGCGGTGACCTCACCCGGGCCCTGCTTGCGGAGGTACATCACGACCGGCTCGTCGTGCTCGGACGAGACGACCAGCTCCTTGAGGTTGAGGATGATGTCGGTGACATCCTCCTTGACCCCCGGAACGGTCGAGAACTCGTGCAGCACGCCCTCGATCCGGATGCTCGTCACGGCCGCGCCCGGAATGGACGACAGCAGCGTGCGGCGGAGCGAGTTGCCGATGGTGTAGCCGAAGCCCGGCTCCAGCGGCTCGATGACGAACCGGGACCGGGTGTCGTCGATCGACTCCTCGAGAAGAGTCGGGCGCTGAGCGATCAGCATCTGTGGGATCTCCCCTTTTCGTGTGGCGCCCGCTATATGACGCCACTCCGATGAACAACCCTGGCCCGCGTGCGGTCTCCCGCACGCGAACCAGCAGGCGAGTGACTACTTCGAGTAGTACTCGACGATGAGCTGCTCCTGGACCTGGGTGTCGATCTGCTGGCGAACCGGCAGCTGGTGAACCAGGACACGGAGCTTCTCGGGCACGACGCCGAGCCAGGCCGGGACCGTGCGGTCGCCGGCGGTGGCGCGGGCCACCTCGTAGGGCAGCAGGTTGCGCTTGGTCTCACGGACCTCGATGATGTCGTGCTCGCGCACGCGGTACGAGGGGATGTCGACCTTCTTGCCGTTCACGGTGATGTGACCGTGACGGACCTGCTGGCGAGCGGCGTCACGCGACTGGGCGAACCCGGCGCGGTAGACGACGTTGTCGAGGCGGCTCTCCAGGATCTGGAGGAGAACCTCACCCGACTTGCCGCTCTTGCCCGCGGCTTCCTCGTAGTAGTTGCGGAACTGCTTTTCGAGGACGCCGTAGATGCGACGGGTCTTCTGCTTCTCGCGAAGCTGAAGCTGGTACTCGGACTCCTTGGGACGTCCGCGGCCGTGCTCACCCGGCGGGTAAGGACGGATCTCGATGGGGCACTTGGCGGACTCGCACTTGCTGCCCTTGAGGAAGAGCTTGGTCTTCTCGCGACGGCAGAGCTTGCAGTCCGCGCCCGTGTAACGAGCCATTTCTCAATATCTCCTGGAATCAGACGCGGCGGCGCTTCGGCGGACGGCAGCCGTTGTGCGGAACCGGCGTGACGTCCTGGATCGAACCGACCTCGAGGCCGGTGGCCTGGAGGGAGCGGATCGCGGTCTCACGGCCGGAGCCGGGGCCCTTGACGAAGACGTCGACCTTGCGCATGCCGTGCTCCATGGCCCGGCGGGCAGCGTTCTCGGCGGCCATCTGAGCGGCGAACGGGGTGGACTTACGGGAGCCCTTGAAACCCACGTGGCCGGCGCTGGCCCAGGAGATCACGTTCCCGTTCGGGTCGGTGATCGAGACGATCGTGTTGTTGAACGTGCTCTTGATGTGGGCGTGCCCGTGAGCGACGTTCTTCTTTTCCTTGCGGCGCACCTTCTTCGGCGCACCCTGACGGCTCTTAGGAGGCATCCTTTGCCTTCACTCCTGAGGTCTTCGGTCCTGCGGCTGCTCGGACTACTACTTCTTACCGGGCTTCTTCTTGCCGGCCACGGTCTTCTTCTTGCCCTTGCGGGTGCGCGCGTTGGTCTGGGTGCGCTGGCCGTGGACGGGCAGGCCCTTGCGGTGCCGGATGCCCTGGTAGCAACCGATCTCGATCTTGCGACGAATGTCGGCCTGGACCTCGCGGCGCAGGTCACCCTCGATCTTGAAGTTCGCCTCGATGTAGTCACGCATCGGAACGAGCTCGGTGTCGGAGAGCTGGTGCACGCGAAGGTCGCCGCTGACACCGGTGGCCTGGAGAATCTCCTGGGCGCGGGTGCGGCCGATTCCGTAGATGTAGGTAAGAGCGATCTCCAGCCGCTTTTCGCGGGGGAGGTCGACGCCAACCAGGCGAGCCATGGTCGGGCATTCTCCTTCGTTGTGGCGGAGGTCTTGCGCCTCACGTCCCCTCCCCATGCCCGGGGTGAGGGCCCCGGCCTCCGACCGGGGGTCTTCTGAACGGTTCGGCTCGCACCGCCTGCTCAGATGTGACGCGCTATTGCTGACTCAGGCTCCTCATGCGTCGAGCCCGCTCCCGTCTGGGGCGGACTCGGAGAAGCCTTGCGGCGACTAACCCTGACGCTGCTTGTGGCGCAGGTTGTCGCAGATCACCATGACGCGACCGTGCCGGCGAATCACCTTGCACTTGTCGCAGATCTTCTTAACGCTCGGCTTTACCTTCATTGTCCTTCGTGTTCCTCAGACGCTCTTACTTGTATCGGTAGACGATCCGCCCACGACTCAGGTCATAGGGGCTCAGTTCCACGACTACCCGGTCGTCGGGCAGGATCCGGATGTAGTGCATCCGCATCCGTCCGCTGATGTGGGCCAGGACCTTATGGCCGTTGTCGAGCTGCACCCGGAACATGGCGTTCGGGAGCGACTCAACCACAGTGCCCTCGATCTCGATGGCGCCGTCTTTCTTGGCCAAAATCCCTCGCGTTTCACTGATCGGTCGTCTGAGGCTCCGGTTCACTAAGCAGCCGCGACCTCACGCTTCGAAGAGAGCGGCGATCGGCAAAGACCGCCGACGCGTGATGAGTCATAGTGAGCCGACTAAGGAGTGTACGACACCTGAGCCAAGAACGCGAAACGCGTGCCAGGTGTCCTGACACAACCACGGATCAGTTTACCCCAAGGCTCCGTACACGTAAGCCATTCGCCGGGTCTCCATACGGTTCGGCCCCGCATGCGTAAGGCCCGCCGGGGAAACCGGCGGGCCTTGCCAGATCGACGACCTGACGAATGCGACCTGGGAGATCTAGTAGATGCGGTGCGACGGACCGCAGTACTTGGAGGGGCTGCCCCAGCAGGTGTAGGTGTAGACCTTCTTGACGCCGCCTCGGGCCCAGGTCTCGCTGTGCGATCCGTTCCACTTCCGGTAGAACTTGTGCCAGCTGCCGTTCGAGTAGTACTTGAACCAGACGTAGCCGTGCTTACTCGTCGACTCCTTGCCGTACCACTTCGTGTAGACCTTGCCGTTCGACTTCCAGGTGTGGCCGTAGTTGTAGGCCTTGTGGTTCGAGGAGTAGTACTTGCCCCACTTGTGGACCGGAGCCGTCTGCGCGGAGACGGGGGCGGCGACGGTCGCCGTGGCGGTGGCGGCCTGGGCGGGAGCGGCGAGGGACAGTCCGGCGGCGATCGAACCGGCGAGGGCTGCGGCCGCAAGGATCTTGCGCATGTGGTTCCTCCAGTGAGTCGGTGCTTCTCGACACCCCTCACGTTAGGAAGGTCCGCAGCTCCGATCTGTGGACGAATGCACACAATGCACTAGTGCACAGTTCACTGCTTCCGCGAGCTTCCACCGCTCCCGAAAATGCTGCTCACCAGCAGCACCGCCCCCCACGGACCCATCACCCACATCGGCCAGGGATAGATCAGATTCCCCGACGTGACGCTGACGATCAGCCAGATCACCCAGTTGATCGAGCTGGCCATGGCCCACGCGCCCCAGGCGGCCTTCATCCCCGAGTGCATCTCCGGCTTCGTCGCGGGACTGGCCGGCACCTTGGCCACCTGACGATGGCGCAGGTCGACGTCGGGAAGATCGGCGGTCAGATGGGCCAGCTCACCGTACGTCTTGCTCTTGTAGAGCTGCTCCAGCCGTTCGTGGAACTCGTCCATCGTGATGCGGCCCTGAGCGGTGTGCTCACGGAGTACGGCCGCCACCCGGTCGCGGTCGACGTCGGAGGCACGCATCTCGGGGGTCTGTGCCATACCCACACTCCAGGCTAGTTCTACAGCTGCGCCAAGCGCTCTTTGCCCCCATCGAGGGCGGTTAGCACCCAAGGACCATTATGTGTCACCGCGACGCTGTGCTCGAAGTGCGCGGAGGGCTTCCCGTCCATCGTCACAACGGTCCAGTCGTCGGCGAGCACGCGGGTCCGGTCGGTGCCGAGGTTGACCATGGGCTCGATGGCCAGGCACATGCCCGCCTCCAGCACCGGGCCCTTGCCGGGCTTGCCGTGGTTGGCGATCCACGGGTCCATGTGCATCTCGGTGCCGATGCCGTGGCCGCCGTACTCCTGCGGAATGCCGAACCTACGGCCCTGCGACCTGACGAACTTCTCGATCTCGTGACCGATGTCCGAGAGCCGGCGGCCCACCTCCAGCGCCGCGATGCCCCGCCACATCGACTCCTCGGTGACCCGCATCAGCTCCGTGAGCTCGGGATCGACCTCGCCGACGCCCACCGTAACGGCGGAGTCGCCGTGCCAGCCGTCGAGGATCGCGCCGCAGTCGATCGAGATGAGATCGCCTTCACGCAGCTTGCGGACGTTGGTCGGGATGCCGTGCACCACCTCGTCGTTGACCGAGGCGCAGATCGTCGCGGGAAAACCCTGGTAGCCCTTGAAGGAGGGGATCGCGCCCTCGTCCCTGATCGCCTTCTCGGCGATGACGTCGAGGTCGAGCGGCGTCATGCCCGGCTCGACCGAGCGCCTGAGCAACTCCAGCGTGCGCCCGACGACAAGACCGGCCGCGCGCATCTTCTCGAGCTGCTCGGCCGACTTGATCTGTATTCCATGTCTGTTCTTCTTGAACACGTTCGGCGAACCCCCAGGGTGTCAACGGGCAGAGGCGGGAGTCTAATTCCCCCACAATAGCCGCGAGGTGGCACGGAATACCGTGCCACCTCCGCAGTCGGTCATCGGAGCTATCCCATGAACGGGCGAATCGCCTCCATGGCTCGCTGAGTGACCTCCTCGACCGGACCCGTCGCGTCGACACCGACGAGGATGCCCTCGTCGGCGTAGTAGGCGATGAGCGGTGACGTCTGCTCCTGATAGACCTCCAGGCGGTGCCTGACGGTGTCTTCCTTGTCATCGTCACGCTGGAACAGGGTGCCACCGCAGGCGTCACACCTGTCGTCCTGCTTGTCGTCGAACTCCACATGCCAGATGCGGCCACACTGGCTGCACGTGCGCCGCCCAGCCAGCCGCCTGACGACCTCGTCGTCGTCGACGACCAGCTCCAGCACCAGGTCGAGCGCCTGGCCCCAGTCTTTGAGCATGTCGCGCAGGATCTCGGCCTGTGCCACGTTGCGCGGAAAGCCGTCGAGCAGAAACCCGTCCTGCGCGTCGTCCTCCGAGAGGCGATCACGGACCATGGCGATGGTGACCTTGTCGGGCACCAGGTCACCGCGGTCCATGTAGGTCTTGGCGAGCTTGCCGAGATCCGTGCCGCCGGAGACATTGGCACGGAAGATGTCACCTGTCGAAATCTTCGGGATGGACAGGTTAGATGCGATGTACTGGGCCTGCGTCCCTTTTCCCGCTCCGGGGGGCCCTACCAGAACGAGACGCACTACCGCAGGAAGCCTTCGTAGTTACGCTGCTGAAGCTGACTCTCGATCTGCTTGACCGTGTCCAGGCCGACACCAACCATGATCAGAATGCTCGTCCCTCCGAACGGGAAGTTCTGGCTAGCTCCGGCCACCGCCAGCGCGACGATCGGGACCATGGAGATCAGACCCAGATAGAGCGCGCCGGGCGCGGTCAGACGGTTGAGCACGAAGCCCAGGTATTCAGCCGTCGGCCGGCCCGGGCGGATGCCCGGAATGAACCCACCGTACTTCTTCATGTTGTCCGCGACTTCAGTGGGGTTGAAAGTGATGGACACGTAGAAGTAAGTGAAGAAGACGATCAAGAGGAAGAAGGTGGCCATGTAGATGGGGGTGTCGCCCGTGGCCAGGTTCTGCGAGATCCACTGCACGACGGCATTGGGGTTCTCGGCGTTGGCGAACAGCGAGGTCACCAACTGCGGCAGGTAGAGCAGGGAGGAGGCGAAGATGACCGGGATGATACCGGCCTGGTTGACCTTCAGCGGGATGTACGTGGACGTGCCGCCGTACATCCGGCGCCCGACCATCCGCTTGGCGTACTGCACCGGAATGCGGCGCTGAGCCTGCTCGACGAAGACCACGGCGGCGATCATGAAGATGCCGACCACGAGGACGACGGCGAAGGTGAACTTGTTCGCCTGGAAGATGTTGGCGAGCTCGGATGGGAAGACCGAGACGACAGAGGTGAAGATCAGGATGGACATGCCGTTGCCGACCCCGCGGTCGGTGATCAGCTCGCCCAGCCACATGATCACAGAGGTGCCGGCGGTCATGATGATGACCATCGTGACGACCGAGAAAATGTCGTCAGGCGCGATCAGCACGTTCTGCTGACAGTTGGGGAAAAGCTGGCCCGAACGCGCCAGCGCGATGAAAGCCGTCGACTGCAGGACACCGAGACCAATGGTCAGATAACGCGTGTACTGCGTGATCTTGGTCTGACCGGACTGCCCTTCCTTCTTGAGCGCCTCAAGACGGGGAATCACGACGACGAGTAGCTGGAGAATGATGCTCGCGGTGATGTACGGCATGATGCCGAGCGCGAACACCGAAAGCTTCAGGAGGGCGCCGCCGCTGAACAGCTGCACCATCCCGTAGATGTTGCCGGTGTCGCCAGTGCGGGCCTGATCGAAACAGGCCGCCAGATTCTCGACGTGAACGCCGGGAGTCGGCAGAACCGAGCCAAGACGGAACAGCGCGATGATGCCCAGGGTGAAGAGCAACTTCTTGCGCAGGTCCGGGGTCCGGAACGCCCGGGTAAACGCGGTCAGCACGGTCCCTCCTGCGCGCCTAAAAGGCGGTGTGAGTATGCGATGTGCGGGGATCTGCGATCTGAAGTCTCAGGTCAACGAGCCGAACAAAGCCAGTCGTCTCGCGAACTCTAACGCACTACGGGCGTGGGAGCCCATTGCCGGAACCCCCACGCCTCGTAATAGCTCTTACAGCTCGGTAACGGAGCCACCGGCTGCGGCGATCTTCTCCTTCGCGGCGGCCGAGAAGGCGTGAGCCTGCACGTTGACCGCGACGGAGATCTCACCCGTGCCGAGCACCTTCACCAGCTGGTTCTTGCGGACGGCACCCTTGGCCACCAGCGTCTCGACGGTGACGTCGCCACCCTCGGGGAAGAGCTCACCGAGCCTGTCCAGGTTGACGACCTGATAGGTCGTCTTGAACAGGGCGTTGGAGAAGCCCTTGAGCTTGGGCAGACGCCTCTGCAGCGGCACCTGGCCACCCTCGAAGCCGAGGGGAACCGTGGTGCGGGCGCGGCTGCCCTTGGTGCCGCGACCGGCGGTCTTGCCCTTGGACGCCTCGCCACGGCCCTTGCGGACCTTGGCCTTGTTGGCGCCCGGAGCCGGACGCAGATCGTGAATCTTGAGCGGAGCCTTGTCAGTCATGACTAGTCGACCTCTTCCACCTCGACGAGGTGCGTCACCACGGAGACCATCCCGCGAATCTCGGGGCGGTCCTCCTTGACGACGACGTCGCCGATTCGCTTCAGGCCAAGCGAACGCAGCGAGTCACGCTGGTTCTGCTTGCCACCGATCTTCGAGCGAACCTGAGTGATCTTCAGGCGTGCCATGACTAGCTCACCGCCTTCGCGGCCGCTGCCTCGGCCATGCCCTCGCGCTGAGCCTTGAGCATGCGAGCCGGAGCCACGTCCTCGATCGGCAGTCCACGGCGAGCCGCGATCTCCTCGGGGCGCGACAGGCCCTTCAGAGCCGCCACGGTGGCGTGCACGATGTTGATCGGGTTGTCGGAGCCGAGCGACTTGGACAGCACGTCGTGGATGCCGGCGCACTCCAGCACGGCGCGCACCGGGCCACCGGCGATGACACCGGTACCGGCGGAGGCCGGACGCAGGAAGACGACACCGGCCGCCTCCTCACCCTGCACGGTGTGCGGGATGGTGCCCTGGATCCGAGGCACCTTGAAGAAGTGCTTCTTCGCCTCTTCGACGCCCTTGGCGATGGCCGCGGGCACTTCCTTGGCCTTGCCGTAGCCGACGCCGACCAGGCCGTTGCCGTCACCCACGACGACCAGGGCGGTGAAGCTGAAGCGACGACCACCCTTCACGACCTTGGCCACTCGGTTGATCTTCACTACGCGCTCGATGTACGAGACGCCCTTGTCGGCGGCGCCACCGCGGCGATCGTCACGACGGTCCCGCCGCTCGCCACCGGTGCCGCCACCGCGACGCGGAGCTGCAGCCATCAGTGGTTCCTCATCTCAGTTGCCATCAGTTGTGATCCCCGGGCCCGCATCAGAACTCGAGCCCGCTCTCACGGGCGCTGTCCGCCAGAGCCGCGATGCGGCCGGCGTAGCGGTTGCCACCGCGGTCGAAGACCACAGCGGTGATCCCGGCTTCCTTGGCCCGCTGAGCGAGGAGCTCGCCGACCTTCTTGGCCTTCTCGGTCTTGTCCGCCTCCAGCGTGCGCAGCGAGGCGTCCATGGTGGACGCGCTCACCAGCGTGTGGCCGACGCTGTCGTCCACGATCTGCACGAACAGGTGACGGGTCGAGCGGTTGACGACCAGGCGCGGACGCTGGGCCGTACCGACGATGTTCTTGCGGACGCGGCGGTGACGACGGGCCCGCGAGACGGTGCGGGCAGCCGTGTGCTTGCCGAACGCAGTCTTCGGAGCCATGCCTACTTACCAGCCTTTCCGACCTTGCGGCGGATCTGTTCGCCCTGGTAACGCACGCCCTTGCCCTTGTACGGGTCAGGCTTGCGCAACTTGCGGATATTGGCCGCGACCTCGCCGACCTTCTGCTTGTCGATGCCGTCCACGTGGAACAGCGTCGGCTTCTCGACGCGGAAGGTGACGCCGTCGGGGGCGTCGATGATGACCGGGTGACTGAAGCCCAGTGCGAACTCCAGCTGCGTCGGGCCCTTGGCCTGGACGCGGTAACCGACGCCGACGATCTCAAGGGTCTTGGAGTAACCCTGAGTGACGCCCTGCACCATGTTGGCGATCAACGTACGGGACAGGCCGTGCAGCGCGCGGACCTTGTTCTCGTCGTTGGGCCGGGTGACGGCGATCGCGCCGTCGTCATCGCGAGCCACGGTGATGGGCTCGGCGACCGTGTGAGAAAGCGTGCCCTTCGGGCCCTTGACCTGGACATCGCGGCCGTCGATCGTGATGTCTACGCCATTCGGCACAGGGATGGGCAGCCGTCCGATTCGTGACATGCTGTGTTCCTCCCCTCTACCAGACGTAGGCGAGGACTTCCCCGCCCACACCACGCTTGCCGGCCTGCTTGTCGGTCATGAGACCGGCCGAGGTCGAGATGATCGCGACGCCCAGCCCTCCCAGCACTCGAGGCAGGTTGTCCTTCTTCGCATAGACCCGCAGACCGGGCTTGGAGACCCGGCGCAGGCCCGCGAGCGACCGCTCACGGGTCGGGCCGAACTTGAGCTCCACCACGAGGTTCTTGCCAACCTTGGCGTCTTCGACGGTCCAAGCCTGGATGTAACCCTCCTGCTGGAGGATCTCGGCGATGTGCGCCTTGATCTTCGAGTACGGCATCGACACGCTTTCGTGGTACGCCGAATTCGCATTACGCAGACGCGTGAGCATGTCTGCGATGGGGTCGGTCATCGTCATGGCCAGTGGCCTTCCTCGCCGCGGTTTCCAGTCGGCCAAGCGCGATGCTCTGCCGGTGGACCTTCGGCGTGGTCATGGGCACTCTCGTCGAGAGCACCCGGAATCTGATTTCTGAATATGTACGGCTGGCGCACCGTCGGGGACGGCCCTGCGCGAACGCAGCCCGCCCCCAAGGGTAACTACCAGCTGGACTTGGTGATGCCAGGCAGCTCGCCCCGGTGTGCCATTTCGCGGAAGCACACGCGGCAGAGCCCGAACTTCCTGTAGACGGCGCGGGGCCGGCCACAGCGGGTGCACCGGGTGTAGGCCCGGACCTCGAACTTCGGCTTACGCTTCGCCTTGGCGATCAGCGACTTCTTCGCCATGATCAGGCCTCCTTGAAGGGGAACCCGAGGAGCTTCAGCAGCGCCCGGCCCTGTTCGTCGTTCTTCGCGGTGGTCACGACCGTGATGTCCATGCCCCGCGGCCGGTCGACCTTGTCCTGGTCGACCTCGTGGAACATGACCTGCTCGGTCAGTCCGAAGGTGTAGTTGCCGTTGCCGTCGAACTGCTTGGGCGACAGACCGCGGAAGTCCCTGATGCGGGGCAGAGCCAGCGACAGCAGCCTGTCGAGGAACTCCCACATCCGGTCGCCGCGAAGCGTGACGTGCGCGCCGATCGGCATGCCCTCGCGCAGCTTGAACTGCGCGATGGACTTGCGGGCCCGGACGACGGCCGGCTTCTGGCCGGTGATCACCGTGAGGTCGCGGACAGCGCCCTCGATGAGCTTCGAGTCGCGAGCCGCCTCGCCGACACCCATGTTGACCTTGATCTTCACCAGGCCGGGGATCTGCATGACGTTCTCGATGCCGAAGTCCTCACGAAGCTGGGCCGCGATCTCCTCGCGGTACTTCGTCTTGAGGCGCGGCGTCGGACGCTCGGTCTCAGTGGTCGTGGCAGTCATCAGCTGTCCTCACCCGTCTCGTCGGCCTTGTCGGCCTTCTTGTCGGCGGGCTTGTCCGCGGGCTTGTCGTCCTTGAGCTTCTTCACGTTGCTCACGTGGATGGGAGCCTCCATGGTCTGCACGCCGCCGGTCTTGGCGCCGCGCGGACCCTGGTGGGTCTCCTTGGTGTGCTTCTTGATCATGTTGATGCCCTCGACCACCACGCGGTCCTCGCGCGGGTGAGTCGCGATCACACGACCCTTGGCACCCTTGTCCTTACCGGCGATGACCTGGACGAGGTCACCCTTCTTCACATGCAGCTTCGGCATTACAGCACCTCCGGCGCGAGCGAGATGATGCGCATGAACTTCTTGTCGCGCAGCTCACGGCCCACCGGGCCGAAGATACGGGTGCCGCGAGGGTCGCCGCTGTCCTTGATGATGACGGCGGCGTTCTCGTCGAAGCGGATGTAGGAGCCGTCAGGCCGGCGGCGCTCCTTGACCGTGCGGACGATGACGGCCTTGACCACATCGCCCTTCTTGACGCCCGTGCTGCCGGGCAGCGCGTCCTTGACAGTGGCGACGATCACGTCGCCGATACCGGCGTAGCGTCGGCCCGAGCCACCGAGAACACGGATGCAGAGAATCTCCTTGGCACCCGTGTTGTCGGCGACCTTGAGCCGCGACTCCTGCTGGATCACGTTCACTCCTGTTAGTCGCGCCGGTTCTCATCTCTGAGCCTGGCGGAACCTGCTGTTGTCTTGTTCCTCCGGCCACAGCCCCGGGGGGCCGCACCGCAGGCGACGCGAGCCGTCGTGGCCTCGCGTCCTTGGACACCGTCATGGGGGGTGTCTCCACCCCCCACGAGGCGCGGTATATATCCGAGAAGGCGTTACTTGGCCTTCTCGAGGATCTCGACGACCCGCCACCGCTTGGTGGCGGAGAGCGGACGAGTCTCCATCAGGAGCACGCGGTCGCCCACGCCACAGGCGTTGGCCTCGTCGTGCGCCTTGTACTTGGTCGTACGGCGGATGACCTTGCCGTACAGACGGTGCTTGACGCGGTCCTCGACGGCGACGACGACGGTCTTGTCCATCTTGTCGCTCACGACCAGGCCCTCACGGACCTTGCGGAACTTCCGCGCGTCGTTCGTCTCGGTGATCTCGGTGGTCTCGGTCTCAGCCATCGCTCGTCTCCTTCTCGACCGTGATGATGCCAAGCTCGCGCTCGCGCATCACGGTGTAGATACGGGCGATCTCGCGGCGGACGGCACGCAGCCGCCCGTGGCTCTCCAACTGTCCGGTCGCTGCCTGGAAGCGGAGGTTGAACAGCTCCTCCTTGGCTTCCTTGAGCTTCTGGACCAGGGTGTCCTGGTCCTCCACCCGCAGCTCGCCGGCGGTCAGGCTCTTAGCCATCACGCCTCACCCACTTCACGCTTAACGATCTTGCTGGTTTCATCGGCGCTGCATGGGGAGCTTGTGGTTCGCGCAGCGAACATCAGGCGTCACCAACTTCACGCTTAACGATCTTGCACTTCATGGGGAGCTTGTGGATGGCGCGAGTGAGTGCCTCACGGGCAATCGGCTCGGCGACACCAGAAAGCTCGAACATGACGCGCCCCGGCTTGACGTTGGCGATCCACCACTCGGGCGAACCCTTACCGGAGCCCATGCGGGTCTCGGCCGGCTTCTTGGTCAGCGGGCGGTCGGGGTAGATGTTGATCCACACCTTTCCACCACGCTTGATGTGACGGGTCATCGCAATACGAGCCGACTCGATCTGGCGGTTGGTCACGTAGGAGTGCTCAATCGCCTGAATGCCGAACTCGCCGAACACGACCCTGGTGCCGCCCTTGGCGGCGCCACTGCGGTCGGGCCGGTGCTGCTTGCGGTGCTTGACCCTGCGCGGGATCAGCATGGTCAGCTCCCTTCAGCACCCGGCTGCGCAGCCGGGCCGGTCTCAGGGGCGGCCTGCGCGGCCGCCTCGGTCCTGGGGGCGCGCTCGGTGCGGCCACCGCCACGGCGAGCGCCACCGGCGCCACCACGACGGGGACGGTCGCCGCCGCCACCCCTACGGTCGTCACGCTCGCGACGCTGGCCGGCACGAGCACCGGCGGCAGCCGCCTCACGCTCGGCGCGGCTCGTCGGAGCCTCACCCTTGTAGATCCACACCTTCACGCCGATGCGGCCGAAGGTGGTGCGGGCCTCGTAGAAGCCGTAGTCGATGTCCGCGCGCAGCGTGTGCAGCGGCACACGACCCTCGCGGTAGAACTCCGACCTCGACATCTCGGCGCCGCCCAGACGACCCGAGCACTGGACCCGGATGCCCTTGGCGCCGCTCTTCATGGCCGACTGCATCGCCTTGCGCATGGCGCGGCGGAACGAGACACGGCTGGAGAGCTGCTCGGCGACACCCTGCGCGACGAGCTGGGCGTCGATCTCGGGGTTCTTCACCTCGAGGATGTTGAGCTGAACCTGCTTCTTGGTCAGCTTCTCCAGGTCGCCGCGAATGCGGTCGGCCTCGGCGCCGCGGCGGCCGATGACGATGCCCGGACGCGCGGTGTGGATGTCGACCTGGACGCGGTCGGTCGTACGCTCGATCTCCACCTTGGAGATGCCGGCCCGCTCCATGCCCTTCTGCAGCATGCGACGGATCGCCACGTCCTCAGCGACGTACGACTTGTACAGCTTGTCGGCGTACCACCGGCTCTTGAAGTCGGTCGTGATGCCGAGGCGGAACCCGTGCGGGTTAACCTTCTGGCCCACTATCGGGTCCTTCCCTTCGGCTCGCGGGACTCCACGATCACGGTGATGTGGCTCGTCCGCTTGTTGATCCGATAGGCACGACCCTGGGCACGCGGACGGAACCGCTTCAGCGTCGGGCCCTCGTCGACCCACGCGCGGCTCACGACGAGCGACTGCGGGTCGAGATCGAAATTGTGCTCTGCGTTCGCCATGGCGCTCGAGAGCACCTTGAAGATCGGCTCGCTCGCCGACTGGGGAGCGAACTGCAGCACGGCCTGCGCCTCCGAAGCGGGCAGCCCGCGAATAAGGTCCACCACGCGGCGGGCCTTCTGGGGCGTGACGCGGACGAACCGCGCCTGAGCCCTGGCTTCCATCGCTTACTCCTCTTACTTCTGAAGGCTGTTCATCGCCGGCTGCGGCGGTCATCCTTGACGTGGCTGCGGAAGGTGCGCGTGGGCGCGAACTCTCCCAGCTTGTGGCCGATCATCGACTCGGTGACGAACACCGGGACGTGCTTGCGGCCGTCGTGTACGGCGATCGTGTGCCCGAGCATGTCCGGCACGATCATGGAGCGCCGCGACCACGTCTTGATGACGTTCTTGGTGCCCTTCTCGTTCTGGGCGTCCACCTTCTTGGCGAGGTGGTCGTCCACGAAGGGACCCTTCTTAAGGCTACGTGGCATTTCGGCTGCTCCTACCGCTTCTTCCTCTTGCTACGACGACGGATGATCAGCCGGTCGCTGGACTTGTTCGCCTGGCGGGTGCGGCCCTCGGGCTTGCCCTTCGGGTTCACCGGGTGGCGACCACCGGAGGTCTTGCCCTCGCCACCACCGTGCGGGTGGTCGACGGGGTTCATCGCGACACCGCGGACGGTCGGGCGCTTGCCCTTCCACCTCATGCGGCCGGCCTTGCCCCAGTTGATGTTGGCCTGCTCGGCGTTGCCGACCTGGCCGACCGAGGCCCGGCAGCGCACGTCTACCATGCGCATTTCGCCGGACGGCATACGCAGCGTGGCGTACTGGCCTTCCTTCGCGAGCAGCTGGATCTGGGCGCCCGCGGAACGGCCGAGCTTGGCGCCGCCGCCCGGACGGAGCTCCACCGCGTGGATGAAGGTACCGGTCGGGATGTTGCGCAGCGGCAGGCAGTTGCCCGGCTTGATGTCGGCCGCGGGGCCGTTCTCGATGCGGTCACCCTGCTTGAGGCCCGTCGGCGCGATGATGTAGCGCTTCTCGCCGTCGGCGTAGTGGAGCAGAGCGATGTTGGCAGTGCGGTTGGGGTCGTACTCGATGTGAGCGACCTTCGCCGGAATGCCGTCCTTGTCATGCCTCCGGAAGTCAATGATCCGGTAGGCGCGCTTGTGACCGCCGCCCTGGTGGCGTGCGGTGACCCGGCCGTGTACGTTGCGGCCGCCCTTGCCGTGAAGGGGCGCAAGCAACGACTTCTCGGGCGTGCTGCGGGTGATCTCGGAGAAGTCCGAGACACTCGACCCGCGGCGACCCGGGGTCGTCGGCTTGTACTTACGGATGCCCATCTTTTTCGTTCATCCTTCGTCGGTTACATGGGTGAGCCCGCCGCACCGAAATGCGGCGGTCTCCGCCCTTACGGACCGTACGGCCCGCTCAACTTCTATGGCTGCTAGCCGATCTGACCGAAGATGTCGATCCGATCGTCCCCACCCAGGCTCACGATCGCGCGCTTGGTGTCGGGTCGCTTGCCGAAACCGGTGCGGGTGCGCTTGCGCTTGCCCTGCCGGTTGATCGTGTTCACGCTGGTGACCTTGACCCCGAAGATCTGCTCGACCGCGATCTTGATCTGGGTCTTGTTCGCGGTCTTCTTCACCAGGAACGTGTACTTGTTGTTCTCATCGATCAGGCCGTAGCTCTTCTCAGAGACGACCGGCTTGATGATGACGTCGCGCGGGTCGGAGACCCGGACCAGACGGCCCTTGGACTTCTCGGCGGCCTGGGCGACGTCCTGCTGGTCGTTGTTGCCTTCCATCAGGCGTCTTCCTTCCCGCCCTGGCTCAGCCGCGCCACGACCTGGTCGTACGCCTCCTGAGTGAAGACCACGTCGTCGTGGCAGAGCACGTCGTAGGTGTTGAGCTGCCCGACGTCCAGCAGGTGGACCTCGGGAGCGTTGCGCAGGCTCATCCAGGTCAGCTCATCGGCCTCGTCGACCACGACGAGGACGGTCCTGGACTGGGTGATCTTGCGGAGGGCCTGCAGCGCCGACTTGGTCTTCGGCGTCTCACCGGTGACCAGACCGCTCACCACATGCACGCGACCGCCGGCCGCCCTGTCGGACAGGGCGCCACGCAGAGCGGCGACCTTCATCTTCTTGGGCGTCCGCTGCGAGTAGTCACGCGGAACCGGACCGTGGACGACGCCACCGCCGGCGAACTGCGGCGCGCGGGTCGAACCCTGACGGGCCCGGCCGGTGCCCTTCTGGCGGTACGGCTTCTTGCCACCGCCCCTGACCTCACCACGGGTCTTGGCCTTGTGGGTGCCCTGCCGGCGAGCGGCGAGCTGGGCCACGACCACCTGGTGGATCAGCGGCACGTTGACCTTGGCCCCGAAGATGTCCTCGGGCAGGTCGACGGTGCCGGCCTTGGCGCCGCTGGCGTCGAGGACGTCAATACTGCTGGTCACTTGGCAGCCCCCTTCTTGGCAGCGGTGCGGACGAGGACCAGGCTGCCGTTGGCGCCGGGGATCGCACCCTTGATCAGGATGAGGCCCTTCTCGGCGTCGACGGCGTGAACCTTCAGGCTCTGCACGGTGGTGCGGACGTTACCCATCCGACCAGCCATGCGAAGCCCCTTGAATACGCGGCCCGGGGTGGCGCAGCCACCGATGGAACCCGGCGAGCGGTGCTTGCGCTGCGTACCGTGCGACGCGCTCAGGCCCTTGAAGCCGTGACGCTTCATGACACCGGCGAAGCCCTTGCCCTTGCTCTTGCCCGTCACGTCGACGAACTGGCCGGCCTCGAAGGTGTCGGCCAGCAGCTCCTGGCCCAGGGTGTAGTCGCTCGCGTCGTCGGTGCGGATCTCCGCGAAGTAACGGCGCGGGGTGATGTCGTGCTTACGCAGGTAGTCGCCGAGCGGCTTGTTGACCTTCCGGGGGTCGACCTGCCCGAAGCCGAGCTGGACGGCGGAGTAGCCGTCCTTGTCAGCGGTGCGGACCCGGGTCACCACACACGGACCGGCCTCGACCACGGTGACCGGAACCATCCGGTTGTCCGCGTCGAAGACCTGGGTCATGCCGAGCTTCTTGCCCAGGACGCCCTTGATCGTCTTAGCCATGTCAGTGTGTCCCTCAGAGCTTGATCGAAATGTCGACGCCCGCGGGGAGGTCGAGCCGCATGAGCGAGTCAACCGTCTTGGGCGTCGGGTCGATGATGTCAATCAGCCGCTTGTGCGTGCGCATCTCGAAGTGCTCGCGGCTGTCCTTGTACTTGTGCGGCGAGCGGATGACGCAGTACACGTTCTTCTCGGTCGGCAGCGGCACCGGGCCCGCGACCTTCGCGCCAGTCCGCGTCACCGTCTCGACGATCTTCTTGGCCGAGCTATCGATGACCTCGTGGTCATAGGCCTTAAGCCGGATGCGGATCTTCTGTCCCGCCATAATGGCCTCGGTGTCCTTCGCTGTCGTCTGAAAAAGTATCGTGCGGCCTGTTGCCGCTGTTCATGCGGGTCGGTGCCCGCACGACCCCACGTGACAGACATTCCGAATCTGTCGTGTCTTCCGTGATCCGGCAGTCACTTCGGCAGCTGCCGAAGCCACTGCGAGATCACGGCTTTCCTGTGGAGCCAGGTGACGGGAGCCGTGTCGGCTCCTGCCCTTCGTGGTGTGGCGGTCGGTCCCGATACCGGAGCCGACCGCCACTCCGCGATCGAACTACTTGATGATCTTGATGACCCGGCCGGCGCCGACGGTGCGGCCACCCTCACGGATCGCGAACTTCAGGCCTTCCTCCATGGCGATGGGCTGGATCAGCTCAACGCGCATCTCGGTGTTGTCGCCCGGCATGACCATCTCGGTGCCCTCGGGGAGGTTCACCACACCAGTCACGTCAGTCGTACGGAAGTAGAACTGAGGACGGTAGTTGTTGAAGAACGGCGTGTGACGGCCGCCCTCGTCCTTGGACAGGATGTAGACCTGACCCTCGAACTCGGTGTGCGGGGTGGTCGTGCCCGGCTTGATGATGCACTGGCCACGCTCGACCTGCTCGCGCTTGATGCCGCGGAGCAGCAGGGCGGCGTTGTCGCCGGCCTGACCCTCGTCGAGCATCTTGTTGAACATCTCGATGCTGGTGACGGTGGTGGTCGTCTTCTCCGGCTGGATGCCGATGATGTCGACCTGCTCGTTGACCTTGACGATGCCACGCTCGATACGGCCGGTGACGACCGTGCCGCGACCGGTGATCGAGAAGACGTCCTCGACCGGCATGAGGAACGGCTTCTCCACCTCACGGGGCGGCTCGGGCACGTTCTCGTCGACGGCGTCCATCAGCTCGATGATGCTGTCGGCCCACTTCTCGTCGCCCTCGAGCGCCTTGAGCGCCGAGACGCGGATGACCGGCAGGTCGTCGCCGGGGAACTCCTGAGCGGACAGGAGCTCACGGACCTCGAGCTCGACGAGCTCCAGGATCTCCTCGTCGTCGACCATGTCGGACTTGTTGAGGGCCACGACGATGTAGGGGACGCCGACCTGGCGGGCCAGGAGGACGTGCTCCTTCGTCTGCGGCATCGGGCCGTCGGTGGCGGCGACCACGAGGATCGCGCCGTCCATCTGAGCGGCACCGGTGATCATGTTCTTCACGTAGTCGGCGTGACCGGGGCAGTCCACGTGAGCGTAGTGGCGCTTCTCGGTCTGGTACTCGACGTGCGCGATGGAGATCGTAATACCGCGAGCCTTCTCCTCCGGCGCCTTGTCGATCTTGTCGAAAGGCGTAGCCGCGTTCAGGTCGGGGTAACGGTCGTGGAGCACCTTGGTGATCGCCGCGGTCAGCGTGGTCTTACCGTGGTCGATATGCCCAATGGTGCCGATGTTCATGTGCGGCTTGTTCCGCTCGAACTTGGCCTTGCCCACTGGTTCTCTCCTTGAGATTCTGACTGACTTTCGTCTGCACACTCGGGCCCGGGTGTTCCCGAACCCCTCGGCGGCGGGGCGAACGTGTGTCGCCCCGCCAGGGGCCGAGGCCCCTCTGACGGGCGGGCGCCGATCGCTCGGCGCCCCTCCGTTGGGGTCCCGGGACTATTCGCCCCGGGCCTTCGCGACGATCTCCTTGGCGATGCCCGGAGGCACCTCCGCGTAGGAGTCGAACTGCATGCTGTAGCTCGCGCGCCCCTGCGTCTTGCTACGCAGGTCACCCACGTAGCCGAACATCTCAGACAGCGGCACGAGCGCCTCGACGACTCGGGCTCCGGCCCGCTCGTCCATCGCCTGGATCTGCCCGCGGCGACCGTTGAGGTCACCGATGACGTCACCCATGTAATCCTCGGGCGTGGTGACCTCGACGGCCATCATCGGCTCGAGAAGAACAGCGTCAGCCTTGCGCGCGGCCTCCTTGAAGGCCATCGAGCCGGCGATCTTGAAGGCCATTTCCGAGGAGTCGACGTCGTGCGCGGCACCGTCGGTCAGCGTCACCTTCACGCCCACCATCGGGTAGCCGGCCAGCACGCCGAACTCGGCGGCCTCCTGGGCGCCCGCGTCGACCGAGGGGATGTACTCCCTCGGGACCCGACCACCCGTGACCTTGTTCTCGAACTCGTAGCCGTCGTTGCCTTCGCCCAGAGGTTCGAGGTTGATGATCACCCGCGCGAACTGACCGGAACCACCGGTCTGCTTCTTGTGGGTGTAGTCGATCTTCTCCACCTTGCGGCGGATGGTCTCACGGTACGCGACCTGGGGACGGCCGACGTTGGCCTCAACCTTGAACTCGCGACGCATGCGGTCGACGAGGATCTCAAGGTGAAGCTCGCCCATGCCCCAGATGACCGTCTGGCCGGTCTCCTCGTCACGACGGACCTGGAAGGACGGGTCCTCCTCGGCCAGCCGCTGGATCGCGATCGACAGCTTCTCCTGGTCGCCCTTGGTCTTGGGCTCGATGGCGACGTTGATGACCGGAGCCGGGAACGTCATCGACTCGAGCACAACCTGGTTGGCCGGGTCGGACAGGGTGTCACCGGTGGTGGTGTCCTTCAGACCCATGACAGCCACGATCTGGCCAGCGATCGCCGACGGGCGCTCTTCGCGCTTGTTGGCGTGCATCTGGTAGATCTTGCCGATCCGCTCCTTCTTACCCTTCACAGAGTTGATGACCTGTGAACCGGTCTCGAGCGTGCCCGAGTAGATGCGGATGTAGGTGAGCTTGCCCAGGTGCGGGTCGCTGGCAATCTTGAACGCCAGCGCCGAGAAGGGCTCGGCCGGGTCCGCGTGACGCTCGATCACCTTCTCCTCGTTGCCGACCGCGTAGCCCTTGAAGGCCGCGATGTCGGTCGGCGCGGGGAGGTAGGCGACGATCGCGTCGAGCAGGGGCTGCACGCCCTTGTTCTTGAACGCGGTCCCGCACAGCACCGGGTTGATGGCGCTGGACAGCGTCGCGCGGCGGATCGCCGCGGTCAGCTGCTCCTCGGTGGGCTCAGCGCCCTCGAGGAAGAGCTCCATCAACTCGTCGTCGTTCTCGGCGACGGTCTCGATGAGGCGGTCACGCCACTCGCGAGCTGCCTCGGCGTGGTCGGCCGGGAGGTCGACGACGTCGTACATCTCGCCCTTGGCCGCCTCGGCGCTCCACAGGAGGCCCTTCATCGTGATGAGGTCGATGACGCCCTTGAAGTCCGCCTCGACGCCCCACGGGAGCTGAATGACCGCCGGCGTGGCACCCAACCGGCTGATCATCATGTCGACGCAGCGGTGGAACTCCGCGCCGACGCGGTCCATCTTGTTGACGAAGCAGATCCGGGGGACCTCATAGCGGTCAGCCTGGCGCCACACCGTCTCTGACTGCGGCTCGACACCCGCGACGCCGTCGAACACGGCGACGGCACCGTCGAGGACACGGAGCGAACGCTCCACCTCGATGGTGAAGTCGACGTGCCCAGGGGTGTCGATGATGTTGATGGTGTGACCGTTCCACTCACAGGTCGTCGCGGCCGACGTGATCGTGATGCCGCGCTCCTGCTCCTGCTCCATCCAGTCCATCGTGGCTGCGCCCTCGTGGACTTCACCGATCTTGTAGTTGATGCCGGTGTAGAACAGGATGCGCTCGGTCGTGGTGGTCTTGCCCGCGTCGATATGGGCCATGATCCCGATGTTTCGGACCTTGGCCAGGTCAAGAGCGGTCGTGGTGGCCACTTCTCTCGCGTCCTCGTCGTCTCGTCGAACCCGCCGGATTACCAGCGGTAGTGGGCGAAGGCCTTGTTGGACTCGGCCATCTTGTGGGTGTCCTCGCGCTTCTTGACACTCGCCCCGAGGCCGTTGCTGGCGTCGAGGAGCTCGTTCATGAGGCGCTCGGTCATGGTCTTCTCGCGGCGGGCGCGGGAGTACTGCACCAGCCAGCGCAGGGCCAGGGTGGTGCTGCGCGTCGCGCGCACCTCGACCGGCACCTGGTAGGTCGCGCCACCGACGCGACGGCTGCGGACCTCAAGGGTCGGCTTGACGTTGTCAAGCGCGCGCTTCAGGGTGACGACCGGGTCATTGCCCGTCTTGTCCCTGCAGCCCTCGAGGGCGCCGTAGACGATCGACTGCGCGATGGAGCGCTTGCCGTCCAGAAGCACCTTGTTGATCAGGGCGGTGACCAGCGGCGAACTGTAGACCGGGTCAGACATCAGCTGACGACGGCCAGGAGAACCCTTGCGAGGCATTGTTAGCTCTTCTCCCTCTTCGCGCCGTAACGGCTACGGGCCTGCTTGCGGTTGCGGACACCCTGGGTGTCCAGCGAGCCACGGATGATCTTGCCCACACCGGGGATGTAAGCCGTGACCTCGATGCCGTTGGTGAGCCGCACTCGGGCGACCTTGCGCAGCGCCGAGTTGGGCTTCTTCGGGGTGGTGGTGTAGACGCGCTGGCACACACCGCGCCGCTGCGGACTCCCCTTGAGGGCAGGAGTCTTGGTCTTTGAGACCTTGTCCTGCCGGCCCTTGCGGACCAACTGCTGAATAGTGGGCACTGCCACTCCGTTCGTGCCTTGGCCGGTGTTACGTCATTCTTCAATTCGCAGGTTCTGCCGGTGTCATGACCTGCGGATTGTCCTTGCTTCCGCGCCCCCGCGCTCGGGCGTGTCGCGCTGTCAGCACAGACACATCCACGAAGACTTCGAGTCAGGAAGCCGACCCGCGCTCTCGCAATGAGCGCACGGTCGAGAGCCCGCAAGAACGGGCACGATGGTCTAGGCTACCAGGCCCGCGCGACACGTCAAAACGGCGCGGAGAGGCTATCAGCCTTTCCGCTCCCGGTGCGCGAGGCCCATCCCATCAAGGCCCGGCTACTGCTCCTCGGACATGATATAGGCACGCCCGCTGTCCTGTGCCCCATCCGGCAGAACAAGGACCTCCGGGCCGTCCCTCACCTGGTGATAGTCCCCGGCTATCCGCTGCGGCCAGACTTCCCTATCCCCCTGAACGCGACACGCCCGGGCCTCTCAGAAGAGAGACCCGGGCGTGCGGACCGCAGACCGGTTACTGAGTTTTCATCGGTTGTACTGGCCGAAGTCGTACTCCTCCAGCGGCACGGCCTCGCCGCTGCCGGTGCCGAAGGTGTAGTCGGCCGCGGAGCCGTCGTAGCCGCCCACGGTGTACATGGCGGCCTTGGCCTCCTCGGTCGGCTCGACCCGGATGTTGCGGTACTGGGGCATGCCCGTGCCGGCCGGGATGAGCTTGCCGATGATGACGTTCTCCTTCAGGCCCAGGAGCGAGTCGGACTTGGCGTGGATCGCCGCGTCCGTCAGGACCCTGGTCGTCTCCTGGAAGGAGGCCGCCGACAGCCACGACTCGGTGGCGAGCGACGCCTTCGTGATGCCCATGAGCACCGGGCGACCGGCGGCCGGAGAGCCACCCTCCGCCACCGTCTCGCGGTTCATCTGCTCGAAGCGCGGACGCTCGACGAGCTCACCGGGCAGCAGGTCGGTTTCGCCGGACTCCAGCACGTTCACGCGCTTGAGCATCTGCCGCACGATGATCTCGATGTGCTTGTCGTGGATCGACACACCCTGCGACCGGTAGACCTGCTGGACCTCCGCCACCAGGTGCAGCTGCACGGCCCGCGGGCCGAGGATGCGCAGCACCTCGTTGGGGTTGACCGCACCGGCGACCAACTGCTGGCCGACGGAGACGCGCTGGCCCTCCGAGACGAGCAGGCGCGAGCGCATCGAGACCGGGTAGGCGATGTCCTCGGACCCGTCGTCCGGGGTGATGACGATCTTCCTTGCCTTGTCGGTCTCGTCGATCCGGACCCGGCCCTCCGCCTCGGAGATCGGGGCGACACCCTTGGGGATGCGCGCCTCGAAAAGCTCCTGGACTCGGGGCAGACCGTGGGTGATGTCGGCGCCCGCCACACCGCCAGTGTGGAAGGTACGCATCGTCAGCTGCGTGCCCGGCTCACCGATCGACTGGGCGGCGATGATGCCGACCGCCTCGCCGACGTCCACGAGCTTGCCGGTGGCCAGCGAGCGGCCGTAGCAGGTCGCGCAGACACCGATCTTGGCCTCGCAGACCAGAGCGCTGCGGGTGCGGACCGTCTCGACGCCCGCCTCGACCAGCTTGGTCACGTGGATGTCGTTGATGTCGACCCCGGCCGGGACGATGACCTTGCCGTCGACCTCGACGTCCTCGGCCAGGATGCGGCCGTGCACGTTGGACTCGGCGTTCTCGGCCTTGACCAGGTTGCCCGACGCGTCACGGTCGCCGACGTGGAGCGGGACCGCGCGGTCGGTGCCGCAGTCGATCTCCCGCACGATGACGTCCTGTGCCACGTCCACCAGACGACGGGTCAGGTAGCCCGAGTCGGCGGTGCGCAGCGCGGTGTCGGCCAGGCCCTTCCGCTGTCCGTGGGTCGAGATGAAGTACTCGAGCACCGACAGGCCCTCGCGGAACGAGGCCTTGATCGGGCGCGGGATCGTCTCACCCTTGGTGTTGGACACCAGGCCACGGATGCCGGCGATCTGACGCACCTGCATCTTGTTGCCTCGGGCACCGGAGTTGACCATCATCCAGACCGGGTTGGTCGCCGGGAAGGCGTTGACCATGTCGGTCTCGACGTCGGCCGTCGCGTGCGTCCAGATCTCGATGAGCTCCTGACGGCGCTCCTCGTCGGTGATCAGACCGCGCTCGTACTCGCGCTGGACCTTGTCGGCCCGGCGCTCGTAGTTTTCCATGATCTCGGCCTTGTTCGGCGGCGCGACCACGTCGTCGATCGAGATCGTGACACCGGAACGGGTCGCCCAGCGGAAGCCCGCGTCCTTGAGCGCGTCGAGCGAGTTGGCGACCTCAACCTTGGGATAGGTCTCGGCCAGCTCGTTGACGATCGTGGACAGCTGCTTCTTGCCGACCTGGAAGTTGACGAACGGGTAGCTCGCGGGCAGCGTCTGGTTGAACAGGCACCGCCCGAACGTCGTCTCCAGACGGATCGGGTCACCCTGCTCCCAGCCCTCCGGCGCGACCCAGTCACGGGGCGGCAGGACGTCCTTGAGCCGGATCTGGATCTTCGCCTGGATGTGCAGCTCCTGGCGGTCGAACGCCATCTGAGCCTCGGCGATCGAGCCGAAGACCCGGCCCTCGCCCGTGGCGCCGTCCTTCTGGGTGGTCAGCCAGTAGAGGCCGATGACCATGTCCTGGGTGGGCATCGTCACGGGCTTGCCGTCGGCCGGCTTGAGGATGTTGTTGGTCGAGAGCATCAGGATGCGTGCCTCGGCCTGGGCCTCAGCCGACAGCGGCAGGTGCACGGCCATCTGGTCGCCGTCGAAGTCGGCGTTGAACGCGGTGCAGACCAGCGGGTGGATCTGGATGGCCTTGCCCTCGACCAGCTGCGGCTCGAACGCCTGGATGCCCAGACGGTGGAGCGTCGGAGCGCGGTTGAGCAGCACCGGGTGCTCGGTGATGACCTCTTCGAGCACGTCCCACACCACGGGACGGGCCCGCTCGACCATCCGCTTGGCCGACTTGATGTTCTGGGCGTGGTTGAGATCGACCAGCCTCTTCATCACGAACGGCTTGAACAGCTCCAGCGCCATCTGCTTGGGCAGACCGCACTGGTGCAGCTTGAGCTGCGGACCGACGACGATGACCGAACGGCCGGAGTAGTCGACTCGCTTGCCCAGGAGGTTCTGGCGGAAACGGCCCTGCTTGCCCTTCAGCATGTCGCTGAGGGACTTGAGGGGCCGGTTGCCGGGACCGGTGACCGGGCGACCGCGGCGGCCGTTGTCGAACAGCGCGTCGACGGCCTCCTGCAGCATCCGCTTCTCGTTGTTCACGATGATCTCGGGCGCGCCGAGGTCGAGCAGACGCTTGAGCCGGTTGTTGCGGTTGATGACCCGGCGGTAGAGGTCGTTGAGGTCGGAGGTCGCGAACCGGCCACCGTCGAGCTGCACCATCGGGCGCAGGTCCGGCGGGATGACCGGGATGCAGTCGAGCACCATGCCGCGCGGCGAGTTGGTGGTGTTGAGGAACGCGGACACGACCTTGAGCCGCTTGAGCGCGCGGGCCTTCTTCTGGCCCTTGCCGCTGCGGATGGTCTCGCGCAGGTTTTCGGCCTCGGCGTCGAGGTCGAAGCTGATCAGGCGGTCCTGGATCGCCTGCGCGCCCATGCCGCCCTTGAAGTAGCGGCCGAAGCGGTCGCGCATCTCGCGGTAGAGCAGCTCGTCGCCCTCCAGGTCCTGGACCTTGAGGTTCTTGAAGCGGCTCCAGACCTCCTCGAGCCGGTCCAGCTCACGCTGGGCCCGGTCGCGGAGCTGGCGCATCTCGCGCTCAGCGCCCTCGCGCACCTTGCGGCGCTGGTCGCCCTTGGCGCCGGCGGCCTCGAGCTCGGCCAGGTCGGCCTCGAGCTTCTTCTGCCGGGCCTCGACGTCGGCGTCGCGGCGCTGCTCGATGTGCTGCCGCTCGACGGAGATCTTCGCCTCCAGCGAGGGCAGGTCACGCTCACGCATCTCGGTGTCGACATGCGTGATCATGTACGCCGCGAAGTAGATGACCTTCTCCAGGTCCTTCGGGGCCAGGTCGAGCAGGTAGCCGAGGCGCGACGGGACGCCCTTGAAGTACCAGATGTGCGTGACCGGCGCGGCCAGCTCGATGTGGCCCATCCGCTCACGACGCACCTTGGCGCGAGTCACCTCGACGCCACAGCGCTCACAGATGATGCCCTTGAACCGGACGCGCTTGTACTTGCCGCAGTAGCACTCCCAGTCGCGGGTGGGACCGAAGATCTTCTCGCAGAAGAGCCCGTCCTTTTCCGGCTTGAGAGTGCGGTAGTTGATGGTCTCCGGCTTCTTCACCTCGCCGTGGGACCACTGGCGGATGTCATCGGCCGTGGCGAGGCCGATCCTGAGCTCGTCGAAGAAGTTGACGTCTAGCATGTGTGCGATCTCCCCCTCAGACTTCTTCCACGCTGCTCGGCTCACGCCGGGACAGATCGATGCCGAGCTCCTCCGCGGCGCGGAAGACGTCCTCGTCGGTGTCTCGCATCTCGATGGACATGCCGTCGCTGGAGAGCACCTCGACGTTGAGGCACAGCGACTGCATTTCCTTGATGAGGACCTTGAAGGACTCGGGAATGCCGGGCTCGGGAATGTTCTCGCCCTTGACGATCGCCTCGTAGACCTTCACGCGGCCCAGGACGTCGTCGGACTTGATGGTCAGTAGCTCCTGGAGCGCGTAGGCGGCGCCGTAGGCCTCCAGGGCCCACACCTCCATCTCACCGAAGCGCTGGCCACCGAACTGGGCCTTACCGCCGAGCGGCTGCTGGGTGATCATGGAGTAGGGGCCGGTCGACCGGGCGTGGATCTTGTCGTCGACCAGGTGCAGG
Organism: Nonomuraea sp. CX421; assembly: GCF_059358955.1. Taxonomy (NCBI): domain Bacteria; kingdom Bacillati; phylum Actinomycetota; class Actinomycetes; order Streptosporangiales; family Streptosporangiaceae; genus Nonomuraea; species Nonomuraea sp. CX421. Next base: position 51,406 of record NZ_JCADBK010000040.1, read on the forward strand.
AGCTTGAGGATGTAGATGTAGCCGACCGAGATCGGATACGGGAACGGCTCGCCGGAGCGGCCGTCGTAGAGCCGTGCCTTGCCGCTGGCCTCGACCATGCGGTCACCGTCGCGGTTGGGGACGGTGTTGCCGAGCAGGCCGACGATCTCCTCCTCGTGGGCTCCGTCGAAGACCGGGGTGGCCATGTTGGTGCGCGGGTCGACGGTCTCGAAGCCCTTCTCGCGCAGCCGATCGGCCCAGGCCTCCTGGATGCCGGAGATGTCCCAGCCCCTGGCCGCGATCCAGCCGAGGTGAGTCTCCAGGACCTGGCCGACGTTCATCCGGCCGGGCACGCCCAGCGGGTTGAGGATGATGTCGACCGGGGTGCCGTCC
>NZ_JCADBK010000041.1:0-42510 GCF_059358955.1 Nonomuraea sp. CX421
ACATCGCCGCACGCGGTGAGACGGGCTGGGCAGTGAGTCACGCTGCCTGACGCGGACCAAACCGTCGAAACCACCGACGGCCAGGAGCTGCAAGCTCAGTCCCTTCAGGGCTGAGAAGCTGACGCGCTGGTAGCCCGCCAGACCGTCCCGGAATGGCAGGCCGCCCTGGACGCCGTCCAGCGACTCGAGCACGTCGGCCCGGGCCCGGTGGGCTACTGGGGGCTCTCGCTCGGATGCGGACTCGGCGTTCCGTACGTGGCCGCCGAACCCCGGGACCGCGCGGCGGTGCTGGGCCTCGGCGGAGCCTCGGCCTCCGCCGAGGCCGCCGCGCGGATCACCGTCCCCGTGGAGTTCCTGGTGCAGTGGGACGACGAACGAGTGCCGCGGGCACAGAGCCTGGCCCTGTTCGACGCCCTGGCCTCACCTGAGAAAACACTGCACGCCAACCCCGGCGAACACGCGCGAGTCCCAGCCTTCGAACTGGACAGCACACTCCGCTTCTTCTCCCGCCACCTCACCTGACACCACAGGTCCGCACCGCGCACGTGATCCGCCGCCACGTGATTGAGTGAACGCCGCCTGCTTCGGCGCCCGACCCGCACTGTGCCGGAAAGCCAGGGCTTCAGCTACGGCGACAAACCGCCAAAGACGGAAACAGGCGCTTCAGCATCGGCGAGAAGAACGACGACGAACCCGAACAGGAACTTCGGCGCCCAAGAAGAACGGCCGGACAGCCGAAAGCGGAGGCGGGTGGGCGTTCCGGCCGACTTAAGACCGTGCCAAGTACCCCCGCGCCCGTAGGAGGCCGAAGGCGAAAATCACCAGACCCCGGGCAATCGCGGTCGGCCGGAACGCCCACCCGCCTCCGCGGCCCGCACGGGGGTCGGCCCGCACGGGGGTCGGCCGGGACGGGGGTCGGCCGGACGGCGGTCGGGCGGCACGGCGGTCGGCATGGGCCGGTCGGAGGCCCGAACGACGGCCTACGGCCGCACTTGCTCCAGAAGCTTGGCCTCCACCTCGGGGTCAAGCCCGACGGGAGGGCGATCGGCCCGCGTGGACGGCAGGCCGGGCAGGCCGCGCAGCCAGGCCCAGGTGTCGGCCACGGTCTCCTCGACCGGACGGCAGCGCAGTCCCGCCGCGACGGCCTTGGACACGTCGCCCTGGTGCATGGCGCCGTGGGTCTCGCCGTGCAGCCAGATCGGCAGGTCGGTCCATTCGGCCACCCCGGCCGCGAGGATCGTCTCGGGCTCCGCCCACTGGAGCCGGGCGTCGGAGCCGGTCACCCGGACACAGGTCTCCAGCAGCTCGCCCATGGTGGTGAAGGCGGGCGGGCTGACCGTGTTGTAGGGCCCGCTCAGGCCGCGCTCGGCGGCGGCCAGGCACCACAGGGCCAGGTCGCGGGCGTCGATGTACTGCAGGCCGAGGTCGGCGGGGCCGGGGGCGAGCACCGGACCGCCCCGGGCGACGCGGTGCAGCCACCACGGCAGCCGGCCGATGTTCTCGTGCGGCCCGAGGATCAGCCCTGCCCGTGCCAGCAGCGCCCGGTCGCCGAACGCCGCCACGGCGGCCAACTCGCCGCCCATCTTGGCGCGGGCGTACTCGAGCGCGATGTCGTCGTCGGGGGAGCCCTCGACCAGGGGCGCGGTCTCGTCGGCGCCCGGTGGCGTGGGGTAGTGGTAGACCGAACGGGTGGAGACGTAGACGAAGTGGCCGGCCCGGTCTGCCAGCAGGCGTGCGGCGTCGCGCACGGCGGACGGCGCCCAGGCCCAGGTGTCGACGACGACATCCCACTCGCCCCGCTCGATCGCGGCCAGCCCGCCGGGCGCCGTCCGGTCGCCGCGCAACGCCGTCACCCCGTCGGGCGGCTCGTGGGTGCCCCGGTTGAACACGCTCACGTCGTGGCCGAGGGACAGCGCCTCGTCGACGAACGCCCGGCCCACGAACTCGGTCCCGCCCAGCACCAGCAGTCTCATGCCCTCACCCTGGCTTACCGGCCGAGCGCCGCGCCATGGGCGCACGCCCTGAGCGGAATCGCCCAAAGCGTAAACAACGTCACCGCCCACGGCCTACGGCTCTCGGGCTCGGACCTGCCGTCCTGCACCGTCGAGCGTCGCGCCGGTCAGGCCCAGGCGCTGTACCCGATGGCGTCCCGGTAGACGGTGGCTGGGCATTCGAGCACCTCGCCGCCGGGCATGTGCAGGTTGAGCCACCCGCCGTTGGTGGGCTTGCAGTGGGTGACGAAGACCGGCCCGGGGTATCGGACGCTCTCGGGCCGGATGCAGTCCACGTCGTACAGCCCCAGAGGGTTGCGGAAGCGGATGGCGCCGACGTATCCCGGATCGGTGCACTCACCGACCATGCGGGCTGCAGCGGAGTCACCCGCCCGGTCGGTCGGCACACCGTCAGCGGCGGCCGGAGCCACCGAGACCCCCGTGGCCAGCGAGGCGAACGCCGCCACGACCATGATCGTGCGTAGGTGGGAACGCACACGAACTCCTCTCTCCATCCGCTGGCATCCAGCGGCTGAGCGTCTGGAACCATCTGTTGTAACACACTGAATCAATGTAGTCACGGATAGTGAAAGACGGAGTGCGACGGACGGACGTCCGCCTCCGAGTCAGGCTCCTGCCTTAGAGGTCGTTCCAAGCCTCGCAGCCCTCGCCAGGCCGCACGGCATCGGCGACCACCGTAAGCACAACTCGCCCTACTGCGGCCCGGCTACCGGCAGGGCGCGTGGGCGAGGTGGATCACCAGAGCTCCGCGTTCCGCTCGTTCCCGATCGTGCTGCGCTGGTTCGAACGACTCCGCTGACGTGGTCCGGGCGGGTGGGCTCACTCCGCGCGGCGGGCGCGGGCGCGGCGCTTGCCCTCGTGCATGGCCTGGACCCGGGCGATCGGGATGGTGTGCCCCTGCTCGACCAGGTCGGCGGGCAGGCGCTGCGGCTCGGGCATCTGCTCGGCCCAGGGGTCGCCGTCACCGAGCAGCTCCAACGCCGTGTGGACGGTGAAGTCGGCCGGCGTCACCCGGTCGAGGTCGTCCAAGGCGACGGGGAAGGACACCGGGGTGCCCGGCCGGATGCGCGGGCTGTAGGCGGCTACCACCGTCGCGCCGCCGGCCCGGGTGGAGTCGAGGAACACCTTGCCCGCGCGGTCCTCCCGGATGAACGCCGTGGTGGCCAGTGCAGGGTCGATCAGCTCGGCGCGGGCGGCCAGGGCCCGGGTGGCCGCGGCCAGGTCGTCCATCGCGGTGCCCTCGACCACCGGGACGAACACGTGCAGCCCCTTCGCGCCGCTGGTCTTCACCGCGCCCGCCAGCCCGGCGTCGTCCAGCGCCTGCCGCACCAGCCGGGCGGCTCGCACGGCCAGCGGGAACGCGTCGTCCACCGGCGGGTCGAGGTCGAGCACGAGGTGGGTGGCGTGCTCGCCGCGGAACAGCGCCGGGTGGTATTCGACCGCCCGCTGGTTGGCGAACCACAGCAGGGTCCGGCGGTCGTCGCACAACGCGTAGGACACCTGCCGCTGCGAGGACCCCGCCCAGACGGACACTGTACGCACCCAGGAAGGAGCGTATTTGGGGACGTTCTTCTGCATAAACGGCGCCTGGCCCGGCCGCACGCGGATCACCGACAACGCGCGGTCCCGCAGGACCGGCAGGATGCGATCACGGACCGCGTCCAGGTAGTCGACCAGATCCCGTTTCGTCGCGTTCGCCTCGTCGAACAGCGGCTGGTCGAGATTGGTCAGCGACACTCCGTCTCGCGTCTCATCGCTGGTCACCCGCCCCACGATGCCGATCTCCGCCGCGCGGGTCAACAACAGCGGATCACGCCGTCCACCCCAAGAACGCCTCACCGGCCGAGACGCCGCCCAGCCAGAGGCCCACCGCCGCGACCGGGACCAGCAGCCCCCACGGCGAGCGCGCTCGTACGGCCCAGACGGAGACGCCCAGCAGCGCCAGCCAGAGCGCGAGCAGCACGACGATCGCCCACAGTGGCGCCACCAGCCCGCTCGCGAGGTAGAACGGCAGCGTGCAGAGATGACCGGCCAGCCCCACCCAGCTCGCGACCCACTTCACGACCGCCTCCATGGTCTCCTCCTCGCCGGTCTCCTCCTCGCCCGCGACGATTGTCGCCCACCTCCCTCGCGCCGCGCGCACGGGTTCCCGGCCCGCGAGATCCGGCAGGCTCCCATCCGCTCGGCGGGCGAGCGGGACGGCGGCTCAAGGAGAGAGGAGGTCGGGGAGCGGCGTCCTGCCGCCCGCGGCGAGAGCGGCCTCAAGGTCGGCGGCGCCGAGCCGGTCCCGGAGAGCCGCGTGCGGGGCGTCGCCGGGGAACAGGCGGGCGCGCAGCTCCGGGTCGAGGCGTTCGGCGGCGCCGAGCAGGACTGCGGCGCGCTCGAAGCGCCCGGTCGCGCGCTCGCACTCGGCGAGCAGGCACAGGCCCGTCATCGTGGCGCGCAGGTCGCCGACGCCGAGCGCGAGTTCAAGGCCCTCGGTCAGCCGGCGCCGGGCCAGGTCATGCTCGCCGCCCTCGGTCGCGGCGCGGCCGAGGCCGAGCAGGCAACGGGCCGTGCAGCGGCGGTCGCCGATCCGCCGGAACTGCCCGAGGAGCGCCGCGTAGCTCGTCGCGGCGCTCGCGTGGTCGCCCCGCTGCTGGTCGAGATGGGCCCGGAAGACCTCGGCGTGCAACCGTTCGTGGTCGTTGCCGCTGAGCCGGGCCAGCCGTCCGGCCTCGGCCAGCCAGGTCGCGGCGTCGTCGAGGCGGGTGTGCTCCTCGATCGCGCGGACGGCCAGCTGGCTGAGGCAGTTGGCCCGCTTCACGTGGTCGCGCAGCCGTCCGAACAGGTCGGCGGCCTCGACCGTACGCGCCAGGGCGGTCGCGGTGCCGCTGCCGGCGTGCCCGAGGGCGGACATCGTCAGGGCGCGGTGCCAGTCGTCGCCCAGCGCCTCGAAGCGGGCCGCCGCGTGTTCCAGGTGGCCGGCGGCGGCCGCGCGGTCCTCGCCGTACATCTTCACCCAGCCGAGGGCGAGCAGCGCGAGCGCCTGGTCCGGCCCGGCCCCGTCGCCCGCGCGCTCGTACGCCTGCTCGGCGAACGTCAGGGCGCGCCCGGTGTCCTGGTACGCCAGCAGCACGGAGCAGGTGACGGCCGCCCGGACCCCGAGCGAGCCGGCCGGCAGGGGGCGTTCGAGCAGCCGGTCGATCCAGCCGAACAGCTCGCCACGGGCGCCGAGGATCTCCCACCCCGTCCCGACGCCGGCCAGGAACTCCCACGCGGGCACGGTGTCCGGCCGGTCGAGGGCCCAGCGCATCGCGGTCCGCAGATCGCCCCAGTGGCGGTCGAACCAGCGCATCGCGCTCGCCTGGTCCCGCCCACGCAGGTCGGGCAGCAGGCTCACGCCGTGCCGGAGGTGGTGGCGGGCATGCTGCTCGCGGGCCGTCTCGGCGCCGCCGCGGGACACCAGCCGCCGGTGCGCGAACTGGCGGACGCTGTCGAGCAGGCGGTACTCGGTGGTCTCGTCGCGGCGGCGGCGGGAGATCAGTGAGCGGTCCAGCAGGCGAGGGAAGAGCCGGACGAGGTCGGCGGAGCCCAGCGGCGGGTAGGCCAGGACCTGCGCCGCCGTGTCGTAGTCGAACTCCCCGGGGAACACCGAGCACCGCTCGAACAGCGTCCGCTCGCCGTCGCCCAGCAGGTCGTGGCTCCACTGGAGGGCCTCCTCCAGCGTCCGGTGCCGCCCCTGCGCCCCGTCCGTCAGCAGCGCGAACCGGTCGTCCAGCCGGCCCAGCAACTCGGCCGGCGAGAAGAACCGGATCCGGGCCGCGGCCAGCTCGATGGCCAGCGGCAGGCCGTCCAGCCGGCGGCAGACCATCGCGACGTGCCGGGCGTTGCCCGGGGTGACCTCGAAGCCGGGTGAGACGGCGCTCGCGCGGTCCGCGAACAGCCGTCCGGCGGCGGCGCCGAGCACCACCGCCGGATCGTCGGTCTCCTCGGGCACCGGCAGCGGCGCGACCTCGTAGACGACCTCCCCGGCGACGCCGAGCGGGCCGTGGCCGGTGGCCAGCACGTGCAGCCGCTCCGTGGTGGCCAGCAGGTCGGCGAGCAACGCCGCCGCGGTGCCGGTGACGTGTTCGCAGTTGTCGACCAGCAGCCAGTGGCGGCCCTCGGCGAGCGCCTCGCGGATCAGGGACCGCAGCCTCCGCTCGTCCCCGGACACGCCCAGGGCGTCGGCGAACGCGCGCTCCACGTCGTCCCCAGGAGGGACGGAGGCGAGATCGACCAGCACGGCGGGCGGCAGCGTGGACACCGACTGCGCCAGCCGCAACGCCAGCCGGGTTTTGCCGGTGCCCGCCGGGCCGGTCAGCGTCAGCAGCCGGTGCGTTCCAAGCAGCCTGACCAGGTCGTCCGTCTCCTGGTCACGACCCACGAACGACGACAGCGGCCGGGGCAGTACGGTGCCGGGCTCCCGGCGGGCCCGCAGCCGCACCGCCGTGTCGACCAGCGCCAGCCGGCTCGACCCGCCGAGCTTGCGCAGCAGGGACGACACGTGGCTCTCCACGGTCCGCTCCGACACCTGGAGGCTGTCGGCGATCTCCCGGTTGTGCAGGCGGTCGCCCACGAGCCAGAAGATCTGGAGCTCGCGCGGCGTCACCCCGGCCGCCCGCAGCGGATCGGCATCCATGGAACGGAGTATCCGCTATTTCCGTACTGAGCACGGATGTGGATGATCGCGCCCCCGGTGTCCAATGACCGGGCGACCCCTTTACCGGAAGGCAGGCATGATGAGCGAGTCCGTCAAGCAACTGGTGGCACGCGCCCGCGAGCAGGTCCGCAACCTGTCCGTGGCGGAGGTGGCGGCAGCCCTCGAAACCGGCACCGTGACGCTGGTCGACCTCCGCGAGCCCGACGAGGTCCAGCGCGAGGGCGCGATCCCCGAGGCGGTGCGGGCGCCGCGCGGGATGCTGGAGTTCTGGGCCGACCCCGACAGCCCCTACCACCGCGCGGAGTTCGACCCGTCGGCGCCGACCATCCTCTACTGCGCCTCCGGTGGCCGGTCCGCCCTCGCCGCCCGCACCCTGCAGGCGCTCGGGTACGCCGACGTCTCGCACCTCGATGGCGGGCTGGCCGCCTGGAAGGCCGACGGCCGCCCGGTGACCTTCCGGGCCGGTGACGCGTCGTGAGCGGTTTCCTCGCCGTCCCGCCTCTGACGGCCGAGGGACGGAAGGTGTTCGACGAAGACATCGCCGAGGTCGGCTACGTGATGAACCTGTCCCGGCTCTGGGCCTACCAGCCGGACGTCCTCAACGGGCTGTTCGACCTGATGACGGCGACCGGCGCGGTGCACGGGCTGGGCCTGCGGGGACGCGGCGTTCTCGTCACCGCCTGCGCTTCGGCGCTCGGCGACTCATACTGCTCGCTGGTGTGGGGCGGCCGGCTGGCCACGCAGTCCGACGCCCTCACCGCGGCGGCCGTCCTCCGCGACACCCTCCCTCCCGGCGACGCCCCGCCGGTCGGCGACGCTCTGCCGGGTGGTGATGCTTCGATGGGCGGTGGTGGCCTGACGGCGGGTGAGCGGGCGATGGCCGACTGGGCGCGCGCGGTGGCGCGCGATCCCAGCGGTACGAGCGCGGCGGACGTGCGGAGGTTGCGCGAGGCCGGGTTCGATGACGCCCAGATCTTCGCGATGACGGTGTTCGTCGCGCTGCGCGTCGCGTTCTCGACGGTCAACGCCGCGCTCGGGGCGCGCCCTGACGCCGAGCTGCGCGCCACCACCCCTGCGGCCGTCCTCGACGCCGTCACCTACGGCCGCCCCATCTCCGACGCCTGAGGGCCACCCACGGACGTCCCGGCCTGCTCGTGGCCGGTACGGGCCCGTTTGAGGTGGCTCGTCGTCGGCGGACGGATCACGGCAGGGGCGGGCACGGCCGTTCGTGTCAGAGAGTGGTTTCGGGGAGTGGGGTGGCCGGGTCGGCGAGCCGGGCGCGGTCGACCGGGCGGCCGGAGCGGATCAGCTCCTGGATGGGGCTCGTGACGTCCCAGACGTTGACGTTCATGCCGGCCACCACCCGGTCGCCGTCGAGCCAGAAGGCGATGAACTCGCGGGAGTCCAGGTCGCCCCGGACGACGACGTCGTCGTTGTGACCGGGCCGGGTGAGGCCGGTGTATTCCATGCCCAGGTCGTACTGGTCGGTGTAGAAGTACGGCAGCCGGTCGTACACGGCGTCCTGGCCGAGCATGGAGCGGGCGGCGACGGCGGGCTGGTTGAGGGCGTTGGCCCAGTGCTCGACGCGGACATGGGCGTCGTACAGCGGGTGGTAGGCGTTGGCCACGTCGCCCGCGGCGAAGATGTCGGGGTCGGAGGTGCGCAGCCCGGCGTCCACCACGATCCCGTCGTCCACCCTGAGCCCGGCGGCGGCCGCGAGGCCCGTGTCGGGGGCGGCGCCGATGCCGACGATGACGGCGTCGGCCGCGACGTGGGCGCCGTCGGCCAGCCGCACCCCCGTCGCCCGGCCGTGCTCGCCGGTGATCTCGCTGACCTGCACTCCGAGCCGCAGGTCGACGTCGTGCTCGCGGTGCAGCGCGGAGAAGACGGCGGCGATCCGGGAGCCGAGCACGCGCAGCAGCGGCTGCCGCTCGGCCTCCAGCACGCTGACCCGTACGCCGGCGGCGCGGGCGGCGGCGGCCACCTCCAGGCCGATCCAGCCTGCGCCGACGATCGCGACGCTGGAGACGGCGGCCAGGGTGTCGCGCAGCCGCTCGCTGTCGTCGACGGTGCGCAGGTAGAGGACACCGTCGAGGTCGGCGCCGGGCACGGGCAGGCGACGGGGTGTGGCGCCGGTGGCCAGCAGCAGCTTGGCGTAGCCGAGGCGTTCGCCGCCGGACAGGCCGAGCGCGTGGCCGGCGCGGTCGATGGCGGTCACCTCGGTGCGCAGGCGCAGGTCGACCTCCTGGCTCTGGTACCACGCCGCGTCGTGGACGAAGACCTTGTCTCGCTCGGACTTGCCCTGCAGGTAGTCCTTGGACAGCGGTGGACGCTCGTAGGGCAGGTGGGGCTCCGCGCAGGCCAGCACGAGCCGGCCGTCGTACCCCTGCTCGCGCAGGGCTTCGGCGGTCTTGGCGGCGGCCAGACCGCCACCCGCGATCACGAATGTCATGATTCAGACTCCTGTCGGGTAGATGCCGGGCTCGACGCGCGAGCATCACCTGCTGCCTCTTCACGGGCGTCGCCCACGTCGGCTACCTTCCCGGCGGGCGCATCGTAACCCTGTCGACGTTCGCGCGCCCTCACCGGACGCCCGCACCCTCAGAAGGAGCCTCATGGAGATCTGGATCAATCCCGAGTGTTCGAAGTGCCGTTCCGCGCTGTCGATCCTGGACGCCGAGCAGGCCGACTACACCGTGCGCCGCTACCTCGACGACCCGCCCGACGAGCACGAACTGCGTGAGGTGCTGGCCAGGCTCGGGCTCGAACCCTGGGACATCACCCGGCTCGGCGAGCCCGTCGCGACCGAGCTCGGCCTGGCCGGCTGGTCGCGCACCCCGGCCGACCGTGACCGCTGGATCGGGGCGCTGGCCGCCCATCCGATCCTGATCCAGCGCCCGATCATCACCGCGGCCGACGGGCCGTCCGTCGTGGCCCGCACGGAGGAGGCCGTCCGCTCGACACTGTGACCGGCGGCGCCAGGTCGTGGGCAGGCTCGTCATGAACCGGGGCCCGCAGTGGATAGATTGGCCGGATGCGCGCCTTAGTGATCACCGGGCCCGGCGAGGCCGGTGTTCGGGAGGTCGAGCCGCCCGAGGCGGGCCCCGGCGAGGTGGTCGTCGACGTCGAGCGGGTCGGGGTGTGCGGCACCGACGTGGAGCTCTTCACCGGCACCTTGCCCTACCTGCACACCGGCCAGGCGGCCTACCCGCTGCGGATCGGCCACGAGTGGTCCGGCGCCGTGCGCGCGGTCGGCGACGGCGTGGACCCGTCCTGGCTCGGCCGCCGCGTCACCGGCGACACCATGCTCGGCTGCGGTCGTTGCGCGCGGTGCGCCGCCGGGCGCGGGCACGTGTGCGCCGACCGGTACGAGATCGGCATCCGGGGCGGCTGGCCGGGCGCGCTGGCCGAGCGGCTGCCCGTGCCCGTGACCGCGCTGCACCCGCTGCCCGCCGCCGTGGACCCGGCGCTCGGCGCGCTCGTCGAGCCCGGCGGCAACGCGATGCGCGCCGTGCGGGGCGCCGGTCTGGCCCCCGGCGAACGGCTGCTGGTGCTCGGCCCCGGCACCATCGGGCTGCTCGTCGCCCAGATCGCCGCCGCCCGCGGCGCCGAGGTGCACCTGCTCGGGCAGACCGCGAGCTCACTGGCCTTCGCCCGCTCGGTCGGTTTCGAGCAGGTGTGGACCCGGGAGACGCTGCCCGCCCTGCGCTACGACGCCGTCGTGGACGCCTCCAACGCGCCCGGCCTGCCGGCGCTCGCCGTCGAGCTGGTCGAACCGGGCCGCCGGGTGGTCTTCGTGGGGCTGGCCGGGACACCGAGCCCGGTCGACACCCGTGCCGTCGCCCTCAAGGACGTCACCGCGGTCGGCGTGCTCGGCGCCTCCGCCGGGCTGGCCGAGACCGTCGAGCTGTACGCCTCGGGCACGGTCGATCCGCGCCCGCTCGTCGCCGCGACGGTAGCGCTGGACGAGGTCGCCGCCGTCCTGGCCGGCCGCCGTCCGCCGGAGTGGGGCGACGCTCCCAAGGTCCACGTGGACCCGCGCCGCTGACGCCGGCCCCGAGGCCGCCTCAGCGGCTGTGCCGGTCGTCGCTCCAGATCGAGGACGTGTCCACGTACGGCCGCAGCAGCGCGGTGAGCTCGGCGTCGCCGCGGCCGTTGAGTTCGTCCGAGGCGATCTTCCGTGCCGCGCCCGCCAGCAGGTCGGCCACCTGGATCCGGGGGTCGCAGCGCGAGTCGACGAGCGTCAGGCCGGTCAACCGGCCGCCGGGCTCGCGGGCGTGGAGCAGCTCCTTGAGCCGGCCGATCCGCTCGTCCGTCAGCAGCGTCTGCCTGTCGTGCACCACCGCGACGGATCTGCCGCCCGCGCCCCAGTAGGCGACCGCGCCGACGATGGCCGGGATCAGGGTGTCGAGGGCGGGGATCACTCCCGGGTCGGCGAGCAGGCGTTCGCGGAAGGCGGCCACGCGCGGTCTGGCCAGCCACAGCAGCTCCATCGCCTCGCCGGCCGGGCTTCGCGCGCCGGACCGGCGCAGGTCGTCGACCAGGTCGAAGAACGCCGTGACGGACGCGGGCGCGCTGCGGTGGTTGGGGGCCCGCATCAGGCCGTTGAACGCGGCTAGAAAGGACTCCCACCGCTCGGCTCCGTACGCGCGCGGACCCTCGCGGCGCAGGGTGGCGGTCATGGACCGGGCCCGCCGGTCCTGGCGCAGGCCGATGGCGGGCGGGTAGGGCGCCTCCGTCACCAGCAGGTCGACGACCCTGCCGACGACGAAGAACGTCTTGTCGGTCAGGTGCACGTGAGCGTGCCCGAGCAGCGGCCCGCGCGGGCCGAGCAGCCAGATGAGCGCCTCGCGGTGCTTGGCGCGCCGGAGGATGCTGAACTTGTACTCCGTGGTCGGCGACGGCGCCCGGTCGCGCGTCTCCTCGATGCACCGGGCCGCGAGGTCGGCGCTCAGGCGCACGCTGGCATGGGCGAAGACGTCGGTGTTGCCCCCGATGAGCTTGTCACCCTCGGAGCCCGACTCGTCGCAGGCGATCTCGAGGACTCCGCCCGCGTGCGTGCTGTCTTCGCGATGACCCGTCAATGCCCTGTCTCCCAGCGGGGAGGACGCGTCAGGAGATGCCCTCCCCGTGGTCCGCCTGCGCAGCATCATCGTCCGTTCCGTACGGATCCTCCACGGATTTTCCGGTTGCCGCGTGGTGCCGGACTGTGAACCTTCCCGGATCGGGCCGCGTATCCCCGGGTAACCATCAACCTTTTGCCGGACGGAAAGGGCGATCATGCGGGTGCGCGCGCGGCGGGTGTCGGGGGTCCGGTCGGCCGTGGTGGCCGTGGTGGCCATGGCGCTGTGCGTCCCCTTGCTGGGCGCGTGCGCGCCGGCCGGCGGAGAGCCCGTCGCCGCCGCCGGTGTGGCGGCCGAGGTGAACCCCGACGTGCAGTTCTCCCAGGAGATGATCCCGCATCACCGGCAGACCATCCGGATCGCCGAGCTGGTCGCGGACCGGAGCACCGACGCGTACGTACGGAAGCTCAGCGAGAAGCTGATCGCCGACGAGCGCGCCGACATCGAGCTGATGGAGTCGTGGCTGCGGTCGTGGAAGGCGCAGGTGCCGCCGGAGGGCGCGGACGACGGCCACTCCATGCCCGGCATGATCTCCGCCGCGCAGATCTCGGTGCTGGAGGGGCAGTCGGGCGCGGAGTTCGACCGTACGTGGCTGACGCTGCTGGCCAAGCACCTGGACGCCGGCGTCGAGATGGCCCAGACCGTGCAGACCATGGGCAGTCACAAGCCGACCGTCGACCTCGCCGGCGAGCTGATCAGCGGGCAGAAGGCGACGATCGCCGAGATCGTCAAGCGGGTGGGCTGACCTCGTCCCGTGTATGAGCGTCGAGACCGGCCGTCAGACGAACGGCTGGGCCATCTGGGTGAGGTATTCGTCGATGACCTCGTGCAGTGGACACGTCCGCTGCTCCTCGACCCAGAGGTGGGTGCCGATGCGCAACGTGACGAGGAAGGCGGCGGCCATGAGGCGCGGCTGGATCACGGCGTCGCCTGGCGCCGCGCGCTCGGTGATGGCCTCGGCCAGCTCGCGTTCGAGCGCGGCGTGGTTGGCCAGTTGCCTGGCCAGGAGCGCGGGGTGTTTGCGGGCCAGCCGGGTGCGCGCGGCCCACTCGTGATCAGGGGCCCCCACCTCGCGGTAGACGTCGTGGATGGCGGCGCGCATGGCCTGCCAGGGCCGCTCGGCGGAAGGCCGGGCGCGGATCCGCTCGACCAGTAGCCGGACGCGTTCCTCCTCGCCGTAGAGGACCGCGTCCTCCTTGCCGGCGAAGTAGTTGGAGAAGGTGCGCCGGGAGATGTTGGCCGCGTCGGCGATGGCCTCGACGGTGACGGCGTCGAAGCCGTGCTCGACCGTCAGCCGCAGCGCCGCCTCGTGCACGGCCTGCCGCGTCTCGGCCTTCTTGCGCTCGCGCAGCCCCACCTGGATGTCCATGTTGCGGTAAGCGTACCGCGAGTCAGACATATATGCCCAATGCGCAAAATTGCCCATTGGGCATATATGCTGGCTCCTTGTCACAGAAAGATCACCAGGGGGAGGACGCGCGTGAGCGCACCTACAGCCACGGCCGCACCATCTGAGCCGATGACCCATCGGCAAGTGCTCGAAGCGCTCAGCGGGCTGCTGCTCGTCTTGTTCGTGGCCATGATCAGCGCCACGATCGTCTCGGTCGCGCTGCCGCAGATCATCGGCGCGCTCGACGGCACCCAGTCGCAGTACACCTGGGTGGTCACCGCCTCGCTGCTCGCCTCGACGGCCTCCACGCCGATCTGGGGCAAGCTGGCCGACCTGTTCAGCAAGAAGCTGCTGCTCCAGGTGGCCATCGTCATCTTCATCGTCAGCTCGGTCGCCTGTGGGTTCGCGCAGGACACCGGCCAGCTGATCGCCTTCCGGGCGCTGCAGGGGCTGGGGATGGGGGCCCTGCAGGTGCTCGTACAGGTCATCATCGCGGCGATGATCAGCCCCAGGGAGCGCGGCAGGTACAACGGCTACCTCGGCGGCGTCATGGCCGTGGCCACCGTCGGCGGGCCGCTGATCGGTGGCGTGATCGCCGACACCTCCTGGCTCGGCTGGCGCTGGTGCTTCTTCATCTCGGTGCCGTTCACCGTGATCGCCTTCGCGCTGCTGCAGAAGACGCTGCGCGTGGCCACCGTCCGCCGTCCCGACGTCAAGATCGACTACGTCGGCGCCACCCTGATCGCCCTCGGCGTCAGCGTCCTGCTCATCTGGGTGACCTTCGTCGGCAACTCCTTCGACTGGATGTCCTGGCAGACCGCGGCCATGGTCGGCGGCGGCGTGCTGGTCCTCGCGCTGGCCACCTGGGTGGAGACGAGGGTCGCCGAGCCGGTCGTGCCGCTGCACGTCATCCGCCGTCGCACCCCGGCCCTGGCCATCCTGGCCAGCCTCGCGGTCGGCATGGCCATGTTCGGCGGCTCGGTCTTCCTCGGCCAGTACTTCCAGATCGGGCGCGGCTACAGCCCGACCGAGGCGGGCCTGCTCACCATTCCCATGATGCTCGGCGTGCTGCTCTCCTCCACGATCTCCGGTCGCATGATCTCCAAGAGCGGCAACGTCAAGCCGTACATCGTCACCGGCGGCATCGTCCTCACCATCGGGTTCCTCGGCCTGTCCACGCTGGACCACGAGACGTCGCTGGTCTTCGTCAGCGCCGCGATGATGCTGGTCGGCGTCGGGGTCGGCATGTCCATGCAGAACCTCGTCCTGGCCATCCAGAACACCGTCCCGCTCAACGAACTCGGCGCGGCCAGCGGCGCGATCACGTTCTTCCGCTCGCTCGGCGGCACCATCGGCGTCTCGGTGCTGGGCGCGATCCTGGCCAACCAGGTCGCGACCAGCATCGTCGAAGGACTGGCCAAGGCCGGCATCAAGGCCGAGGCCGCGGGCGCAAGCGGCTCGCTCAACATCGCGCAGATGCCGGAGCCGCTCAGGACCATCGTGCGCGCCGCCTACGGCGACGCCACCGGGCACATCTTCCTCGTCTCCACCGGCATCGCCGCCCTCGGCGTCATCGCCACCCTGTTCCTCAAGCCGACGCGGCTGCGCGACAGCGTCGACCTGAAGCCCGCTCCCACGACCGGCGAGACGGCCGTCTCCGCGAGCCAGGAGACGACCCGCGCCTGACCGGGAGGCCGCCGGCGGCGCCGGCGGCCTGGCTGCCGCGCTGTCCCCGCGTGAGGCCGGCCTCAGCGTGCAGCCGGCTGATCCCGCGAGATCTGCATGACGACCGCCTTCGGCTCGGTGAAGAACTCCCGGCCGAAGTCGCCACCCTCCCGGCCGATGCCGGAGTCGCCGACACCGCCGAAGGGGGCGCGCAGGTCGCGGATGAAGAAGCAGTTGAGCCAGACCGTGCCGGCCCTCAGCGCGGCCGAGACGCGGTGCGCCCGGTTGACGTTCTCGGTGAAGAGCATGGCGTTGAGGCCGTAGGGGGTGCCGTTGGCCAGGGCGACGGCCTCCTCCTCGGTGTCGAAGGGCAGCACGACGACGACCGGTCCGAAGATCTCCTCCCGGCAGTGCCGGGCGGACGGCTCCAGGCCGACGATCACGGTGGGCCTGACCGCCCAGCCCTCGCCGAGCCCTCCGGTGAGGATCGTGCCCTCGCCGACGTCCGTCACGTACGAGCTGACCTTGGCGAAGTGCGTCTCACTGGCCAGCGGGCCGAGCTCGGTGGCCGGATCGGACGGGTCGCCGGAGACCAGTGCCTCGGCCTTCTTGACGAAGCGGCTCAGGAACTCGTCGTAGACGGCACGTTGCACGAACAGCCGGCTGCCGGCCAGGCACACCTGCCCGGCGTTGCGGAAGATGGCCTCGACCGACCAGTGCACGGCGTTGTCCAGCTCGGCGTCGGCGAAGACGATGTTCGCTCCCTTGCCGCCGAGCTCCAGGCTGACCGGGGTGAGATTGGCCGCCGCGGCTCCGGCGATGACCCGGCCGGTCGCCGACTCCCCGGTGAAGGTGATGCGATCGACCCGGGGGTCCTCGGTGAGCGCCTGGCCCACGGAGTCGGGGCCGAACCCGTGCACCACGTTCAGCACGCCGGGCGGCATACCGGCCTCAAGGGCCAGCCGGGCGAGCAGCGTCGCCGACACCGGGGTGTCCTCGGCCGGCTTGAGGACGACCGTGTTGCCCCAGGCCAGTGCGGGAGCGATCTTCCAGCTCTCCAGCATCAGCGGGAAGTTCCAGGGCGCGATCGCCGCCGTCACCCCCGACGGCTCGAAGCGCGTGTAGGCGTGGTGCCCGGAGTCCATCGGGAGGAGCTGGCCGGTCGACAGGCGGGCGTGGTCGGCGAAGAACCGGAAGTTGGCGGCGGCCCGCTGCACGTCGTGGCCGCTCTGGGTGACCGGTTTGCCCATGTCGCGGGTGTCGGCCAGCCTGATCTCGGCCTGACGTTCCTCCAGCAGGTCGGCGAGCCGGTGCAGGATCCGGCCGCGTTCGGCGTACCCCATCCGGGGCCACGGCCCCTCGTCGAAGGCCCGCCGGGCCGCGGCCACGGCCACGGCGGCGTCGGCCGGGTCGCCCAGGGCGGCCTCAGCCCAGGGCTCGCGGGTCCACGGGTCGACGCTGGCGAACCGCCGGCCGTCGAGCGAGTCCACTTCGCGGCCGTCGATGATGTGGCCGTGGTAATCGGTCATCGCGTTGCCGACCTTTCCGCGATCGTGACGTCGCCGGCGGCCCAGTGGGTGGCCGGGATCTCCCGGACGATGACGCGCACGCTCTCCTTGGGGGCGCCGATGGAGGTGACCACCGCGTCGGTGAGGCCGGAGATCAGCGCCCGGAGGTCCTCGGCGGTCCGGCCCTGGATGAGGGTGACTTCAACGAGCGGCATGCGCACCACCTGAGACGAACACGGCACCGAGACGTCGTCCAGGATTCACGTTCTCTCCATGCCTGTGCGTACGTGAGCGGACTCGAAAGCCATGAAACATGACTATCCCGGACCGAAATATTTATGATCGGATACTAGTTGTGGCGCGTCGCGGACATCAAGGTGTCGCCACGGCCGGAAATCGAGGAGGGTTACGGCGAGATGACCTGGCCCCTGTCGACCTGGGCGGTCTCGATGGACTCGCGCAGCTTGTCCAGCAACGCGGTCAGAGCGCGGCGGTCCTCGCCGTCGAGCCGCCAGACGAGCGCCTCCAGATAGCGCCAGTGCGACGGCAGGAAGCCCTCCAGGAATCGCTCGCCGGTGGCGGTGTTGGCGATGAGGTAGGAACGGCGGTCGTCGGGGTTGATCCGCCGCTCCACGAAGGACCGCTGCACGAGCCCGTCGATCACGCTCGTCAGGTTGGCCGGCCGGATGGAGATGGCCAGTGCCAGCTCGCCCATGTTCAGCGGCCGGTCCGCCCGGTGCAGCACGTTGAGGATGTTGAACTGGCTGACCGACAGCCCATGCCCGGAGAGCTCGGCTGCCCCGGCGCGGTCGAACGCCGACATGGCGCGGTAGAGGGTGAGGGTCAGCGTCAGCAGGTCGGGGTCGAAGCCGGGCCCGTGCTCGGCCTGCGCTCGGGCGACCTGCCACTCGACCGTCGACTCCTCCGGATCGGTGTCATGGGACACGCCCGCCTCCAGCTCGTTGTCGGCGTGGCCGGCACCCTGCGGCGCCGGGGCCGATTACTTGGATCGAAGATATTTATGGTTGACGATAATACAAGATCGGAACTATTTTGAGGCTCCGCGCCGGGCGTCGATGCCGACGGCGGAGCGGCCCCAACGGCTCCAACGGGCCCAACGGCTCCAGCGAAGGAAGCGGTCATGGCGGAAGTACTGGGCGTCGGCCTGTCCCACTATCCCCTCTTCGGCGGGCTGGACGAGAACATGGCAAGCCTCCTCCAGCGCACCCTCACCGACCCGGGCATCCCCGCCGAGGCGAAGGACGTGGCCAACTGGCCGGAGCTCGCCCGCCGCGAATGGGCCGACGACGAGGGCCGGGCCGCGGCCAAGGAGCACCGCGCCGCCATGGTCGACGGATTCGAGCGGGTCCGCGCCGCGATCGACGACTTCAACCCCGACGCGCTGGTCATCTGGGGCGACGACCAGTACGAGAACTTCAAAGAGGACATCATCCCGCCCTACGCCGTGCTGGCGTACCCGACCATGGACCTCAAGCCCTGGGCGCACGCCGACCGTTCGTCGGACATGCGCGACCGGCCCAACGTCTGGGGCGAGGACCACAGCACCACGTTCCAGGTCCGCGGCCGTCCGGACATCGCGAAGTACCTGGCCTCCGGGCTGCTGGAGCGGGAGATCGACGTCTCCTACGCCTACCGGCCGGCGCACCACCCCGGCCTGCCGCACGCCTTCCTGAACGCCGTCCTCTACCTCGACTACCACCGCACCGGCTTCGACTATCCCGTGGTGCCCTTCCCCATCAACTGCTACGGCAGGCGGGTCGTCAGCTACCGGGGGTTCATGAGCGAGTTCGGCGACGTGCGCGAGCTCGACCCGCCGTCGCCGTCGCCCCGCCGGCTCATGCGCATGGGGGCGGAGGTGGCCCGGCTGTGCGCCGAGTCGCCGTGGCGCATCGCCCTGGTCGCCTCGTCGAGCTGGTCGCACGCGTTCCTCTGCGACCGCACCTGGCGGCTGCACCCCGACACCCGGAGCGACGTACGGCTCTACCAGGCCCTGGCCGGCGGCGACCTGGACGAATGGCGCGCCACCCCGCTCCAGGAGATCGAGGCGGCCGGCCAGCAGGAACTGCTCAACTGGTTCCCGCTGGTGGCCGCGATGGAGGAGCTCGGCCACCCCACGCCGGTCTGGTCGAAGTTCGTGGAGACCGCGGTGTTCAACTCCAACAAGGTGTTCGCGATCTACGGCCCCTCCGCGTAACCTGCCGCCGCTACGCTCCCGGCATGCGCCAGACCATCCGGCTCGTGGAGAGGGAGATTCGATGAGGCAGAAGGCCGTCTTAGCATTACTGGTCGCCTCCGTCCTGGTGACCGGCTGCTCGATGACCACCCCCGAGCCCGACGAGAAGGGCATCGTCTACGACGCGGGGATGTTCTCCGACACCACCTTCCAGAACTGCGTGGAGCCCGGTGTGCGCGACGTGTCCGGCTGGGGCGACAAGGGCTACGTCTATCCGGCCGGGCAGCGAACCTTCGAGTTCGCGGCCGACCCCAACGATCCGGCGGGGGTCCAGACCAAGCCGGGGGCCGAGGCCGGGCCGCTCACGATGTGGACCAAGGACCCGCTGGAGATGCGCGTGACGGGCGTCGTCACGTTCTCCCTCACCAGCGACTGCAAGACGCTACGGCTCTTCCACGAACAGATCGGGCTGAAGTACGAGGCCTACACCGACAGTGGCTGGAACAAGCTGCTCAGCGTCTACATCGGACAGCCGCTCGACCGGGCCCTCGACGCGGCCAGCAAGGAGTTCGCCTGGCGTGACCTGGCCTACCTCAAGCCACAGTCCAAGCAGGACTGGGAGGCGAAGGTCGCCCAGTACATGGGCCAGTTCCTGCGCGAGCAGGGCGGCGCCGAGTTCTTCGACAAGTTCTCGGTCACGCTGCAGCAGCCGCAGCCGCCGCTGAACGTGCGCGAGGCGATGGCCGCCGTCCAGCAGGCCCAGGAGGAGAACGTCGCGCAGAAGGCGAAGAACGAGAAGGCCCGTACCGAGCTGGAGGCCATCAGGGCGCTGAAGGACGTGCTCGGCGCGCAGGGCGCGGTCATGTGGCAGGCCGTCAAGGACGGCCGCATCCAGATCATCGTCTCCGACAGCGGCCAGATCAACGTCACGCCGAACAAGAACGGCGGCAACTGACCGGGAGCCGGTCAGCGGATGGATCCGTTCCCGTTCGGCCCTGTCGGCTCAGCGCGCCGCAGGCGACAGGCGACCTTCTCGGCTGACGCCGACGTGGCGCACGGCGGCGTCAGCCGGTCGCGATCCGGCCCAGGACCCAGGCGATCGCGCGGGAGTTCTCGCGCAGAGCCCTGGTGTTCAGGCCGCTGGTCCGGTCGCAGGGCTGGTGGTAGCAGGGGTCGTACAGGGCCCCGGCCCGGCCGCCGAAGACGCGCGCCTCGTCGGTGGTCTTGACGCCCAGCCCGTCGCCTCCGTCGAGCCCGCCGACCGGGATGCCGCCCGTCATGAACGCCTCGTGGTCCGACCGGACGGTGAGCAGGTCGTGGGTCCGGAAAGGCAGCCCGCGCTGCCGGAAGTAGCCGGCGAACACCGCCTCGATCTCGGCCGAGCCGTCGGGGCCCGGTCCGCCTCCCTCGCCAGGGTGGTCGCTGTCGTCTCCGTCCAGGACGAACCGGGCATGGTTGGGCGCGGCGATCAGCTCGTAGTTGAGGTAGCCGGCGACGGCTCGGCGCCCGGCCTCGTCGAGCCCCGCCACGTAATGGGCGGAGCCCACCCCGAACAGCTCCTCGGCGCCCCACCAGGCGAACCGGACCTGCTTCTTGAGGCGGGACTGGTGGGGAGCGAGCGCCAGCGCGGTCTCCAGGAGGGCCGCCGCGCTGCTGCCGTTGTCGTTGATGCCCGGCCCCTCGGTGACGCTGTCGAGATGGGCTCCGGCCATGAGGACGCGTCCGGGATCGCCCACCGAGGTCTCGGCCAGGATGTTCTCCGCCGTGCCCGTGACGGCGTGGCCGCGCAGGTCGAGCCGCATGCGCACGGCGCCTCCGGTCAGCTCGCCGATCAGCCGCCGGGCCGCCGCCTCGGAGACGGAGGCGACGGGCAGCTCGACCTGGTAGTGGGGGACGACCGCGATCCGCCAGACGTTGTCCGGGCTCGGCGACGGATAGTAGAGCAGCGCCGCCTTCGCGCCGAGCTCGGCCGCTGTCCGGATCTTCCCGTCGATCGCGCAGTCGCCCCACCGCAGGAGCACCACCGCGCCGGTCAGGTCCTGGCCCGCGTAGTCGCTCGCGGAGCACCCGTGGCTTGAGCCGGCACCCGGTGCGGCGACTCCCGCGTCGAGCCCGCCCGGCGGCAGGGAGGGCGACCATCTGGCCATCAGCACCCGTAGCTCGCGGGTCGCGGGAGCGGTCTGCGCGGCGCGCTCGGCGTCGAACGCGAAGTCCTCGTACGGCACCGGTTGCCTGGTGACCCGGTAGCCGGCTCCGGTCAGGCGTCGCACGAGGTGGTCGGCCGACTCGGCGAGCGCCTCGGTGCCGCTGGCGCGGTTGCCCTCGTGGCGGTCGGCCGCCCGCTCCCAGTGCCGCAGGTGCGCCATGACCGCGTCCACGTCGACCTGACGTTCGAGCAGGCCGGCGAGGTCACCGGAGGACGAGGCCGCCGTCGCGGGGGCCGGCGCGAGCGCGAGGAGCGCGAGCATCACGCAGGCCACGGCTTGCCTTACGGTCATGGGTGCCTCCAGAAGGTGGGGCGGGGGAACACGCCGGCTGCCTCGTATTCACCCTGGACATCGCACTCGATATCGACGGATAGCCGAACGCGTGAACATCCGGAAATGGGAATCGCGGGGGAGCGGTACGGCGTCCATGACACTAAATGACGGATGTCCGGTTGTCCAGATCGCTGAAACGGGCTTGGGGCGGCCCCCGGTCGATAACCTGACGGAAAAACCTGCTGAATGCCGGGCGGATTAGCGTGGTCACGCCGGCGTAACTACCTGCCGGTCATGTCATCTGGTCCACCAAATGAAATCTGGACGGCCCCCCGGACGGCGCTTAACGTCGTCTCCGGCGGCTCGATCGGCCGCCGTCCAACAACGGGAGGTCACATCATGGCACGTGAGGAAGCTCTGGTCGCGGCTCTGGCGAACATGCCCACCGATGGCCTGATGTCGTTCGCCCAGGTTTCGGGCGACATCGTCACCGACGGCCACACCCAGGCTCCGTGGAACATTCTCCAGTCCTAATCACCATACGGAGACCCGCGCCGGACCGCATCATGGGTGCGGTCCGGCGCGTCCGGGCGACAAGAAAGCAGAGCGATATGACCGAGGCCATTGTCCGGGAATCCCATATCGAAACACCGTCCGACGCCACCTGGCGGGGAGTTTCTCGTTTTCTCGACGACTACCCCGCTATTCGAGCCGACGACAGGGTGTTCATTCTCTACACGCTCGACGCGCGGGCGCCGGCGGCCTGGCTCGCCGCGGAGCTGACGACGCGGGGCATCACCTCGGGCGTCGGCGGGATGAACCCGGTCGACGACGACGGGCTCGAGGCCAGGTTGCGCGACGCGCTCCCCGATCCGCGCGACCTGAGCTCGCGGCTGGTGGTGCTCACCGTCGAAAGAGACTCGATGTCGCACTCCCTGAAGCTGCGCAGGGCGCTGGCGCCGTACGACGAGGCGTCCGTCGCTGTCTACCGGCTGATCAACGCGTCGAGCGACTTCTTCGAGCGCGCGGTCAACGCCACGCCCCAGATGCTCTCCGCGATCAACGGCGCGTTGCTCAACCGGATGATGCCGGCCAGTCACCTGCGCATTCGGACGGCGAGCGGCACCGACCTCGAGGTGTCGACCGACACCGAGCGCTACAGGTGGCTGAGCAACCGCGGCCTGTGGCGGCAGGGCACCTTCGTCATCACGCCCTCCGGCGAGGTCAGCACGTACCCGGCCGACATCAACGGGGTGCTCGTCGCGGACGGCGCGTTCAACGTGACGGCCTACACCGAGACGGACGCCAGACTGCGCGACAACCCGGTCACCCTGCAGATCGAGAAGGGCAGGGTCGTCGCCTACACGTGCGACAGCCCGGCGGTGTCGACGCTGATCGACCGGTGCCTGGAGCGGCCCAACGCCGACCGCATCGGCGAGCTGGGATTCGGCACCAACATCGGCGTCACCGGCTTCATCCCGATGAACTCCCACATCAACGAGCGGCACCCCGGAGTGCACCTCGGCCTCGGGCAGCACGGCCAGAAGATCGACGCGGTCTCGTACATGTGCGACATCCACCTCGACCTCATCGCGCCGAACGCGACGATCACGGTGGACCACGACACGGTGATCGAAACACATGACCTGGCCAGGTACGCCTCCGAAGAGCATCCGCCGATCCTCGACGACGACATCGACGACCAGGACATCGACGGCGACTGCTGCGGCGTGATCGCCCGCGAGGTGGCCAAGGCCAGGGAAGACTACGAACGATCCTGCCGGATCGAACCGAGCAGGGGTCAGCAGCGGTAAGCGAGTTCGCCGGGGATCTCGGCGAGACGAAGGGAGGGTCGGTCGATGAGCATGGTCGCTGCGCTGGACGCCGTCCAGTTGCGCTCCGGCTACGACGTCGAGCGCCTGGAACGCGATCTGGAAAAGGCCTCTCGCCTCACCTGGGGCGTCAAGACGTGGTATTCGTCCGAGGACGGTCCGGGCGCCCCGGCCGCTCCCGGTTGGAAGTGCCTTCCGGTGCGGAGTCCCGGTGGTGACGTGTCACGGACGGATCCGGGCGGCCCCGGCACCGTGGATTTCGGCTACACGCCGATCATCGATCATCTCCCGTACGTCCAGAGCGTCATCGGCGAGGTGCCGGGGAGGCATCGGGCGATCGAGTTCCTCGCGCTGGCGCCGGGCGCGTGCTCGCCGGTGCACACCGACTATCCGAGCGGGTTCGCCTTCGGCTGGGTGCGGCTGCACGTGCCGATCATCACCAACCCGCGGTGCACCATCACCATCAACGGCAACCGCCACTACTGGGAAGCGGGCGCCCTCTGGTACGGCGACGTCTCACAGCCCCACCACGTCGCGAACGAGAGCGACACGACGCGCGTGCATCTGGTCATCGACGTGGAGGTCTCACCGGAGATGACGCGGATCTTCCCCGACTCGTTCCTCGAAGCGCTGGGGGACGACCGGATCCTGCACAACAGACCCGAAGTGCCCCTGCCCACCGGCCACGGCCTCAACTGCGTCTTCAGGGTGCCCGCGGGGGAGTGCCTGACCACCATCGAGCCGTGGCGGTCGTCGCCCGGAGACGACTGCGTGGTCACGGTCACCCCCGCCCCGGACGGGCGGCTGGCCCTGTCGACCAGCGACGGCTTCCAGGCGACGCTCGTGCACGTCGGTGACCACACGTTCAGATATCTCGGCTGGACCGACGCCCACACGCTGACCATCGGCCGCGCCGTCGGCATGCCCCCGGCCATCGTCTGGCGTTTCCGGGAGGGCGGCCGAGTGGTGGGCGAGACCGAGCTCACCGGCCGCTGGTCGTGCCTGCCGTGATGGCTTCCGGCCGGGTTCGCTAACCCTCCACGGTTCGGGGCAGCCCGGACGTCTCTCGGCCGGCGCCTAGCGAGGTGTCGGCCGAGGTGTTGGGCGACGTGTTGGCCGAGGTGTTGGCCGCGACCAGGGCATCTCCGAGCGCCGTACGCCGGTAGAGGACGAACTTCCCTGACCGGGTGCTGATGATCAGACCGCTTCGGCGAAGGATGGACAGGTGGTGGCCCGTCGTACCGAGACTCATCCCGTGCTGCCGGGTGAGCTGGGTGGTGGTCACAGGCTGGCGCATCGCCCTGAGGAGCAGGGCCCGGGTCCGGGTGACGAGCTCGCTGAGGGCGTCGCCGTGATCCTCCTGCACGTGCCGGTGGGCGAGCGTCGCCCTGCCGCGGGCGGGGTAGAGGATGGCGCGGCGCCACGGCGGGTCCGTGCAGAAGGCCAGCGGGCCGAAGATCGTGGGCACGAACAGCAGGCCGTCGCTGTCGGGTGGGCACCGCTCGTCCCACGGCACGTCCGCCGTGATCGAGCCGCCGTTCTCATGGGAGCGCCAGCTGACGTGCGCCGACAGATCCGTCAGCGCCTCGGCCCAGCCGTACGCGAGCAGGAGCCCCGCCCGGTGCAGGAGGTCCTGTTCGAGGATGGCGTGGATGGCGGGCCAGTCGGGCTCGATCAGCTCGTGCCACACCGCTTCGAGGCCGGCGGCCAGCCGCGCCACCACGTCGGGCGTCTGGAGCGCGGCCCGCACCTCCTCGGGGACCGGCCTGCTTCGTTCGGTGATCGTGCGATGGAGCTCCTGCCGTGCCTGGTCGAAGGGGGTCGCCCGGACGATCTCCAGCTGGTTGGCCATGGTCTCGCGGGGCCCGGTCGGTGGCGGGGAGATGAAGTCGGGCTGGTAGCCGTCGGTGTGCCCGAGCGTCACCAGGGCGCGCACCGGCGGGACCTGACGGCAGAGGTCGTTGAAACGTGCCCGTGCGCGGTCGGCCCATGGGCGCAACGCGACGTCGCCGCGGTATCCGCTGAGGATGTCCAGCGCTCTGCCGGTCTCGTTGATCGGCGAGATGGCGAATCTGCTGGCCGCCAAATCCTGCGGGTCAACATCGAATT
Organism: Nonomuraea sp. CX421; assembly: GCF_059358955.1. Taxonomy (NCBI): domain Bacteria; kingdom Bacillati; phylum Actinomycetota; class Actinomycetes; order Streptosporangiales; family Streptosporangiaceae; genus Nonomuraea; species Nonomuraea sp. CX421. The sequence continues at coordinate 24,998 of NZ_JCADBK010000041.1, forward strand.
CGAGCACGTTTCCATCATCGTCGAAGGCATGGCTCGGAGACAGTGACTTTCGAACAATAGTTGCATGACAACGAACGAGGGTTCGCCGGTGCCGTACCGCGACGTCTTCGCCGTGGGGGTGTTCCGCGCTCTGTTCGTCGGCCAGACTCTGATGGTCATCAGCGAGGCGATGAAGATGCTCGCCCTGTCGCTGCTGGTCTTCGCCCGCACCGGGTCGCCGCTGATGGCGGCGGTGGCGTACATGGCGGGCATGCTCGCCTACCTCGTCGGCGGGACGCTGTTGCTCTCGCTCGCGGACCGGATCTCCACCCGGCCGCTGCTGGTCACCTTCCACCTGGTCCGTTTCTGCGTCATCGGGGTGCTGGCCTTCGTGGTCCTGCCGGTGCCGGTCGTGTTGATCCTGGCCGCGGTCATCGGCCTGTTCGGCCCCGTCGCCGAGGGCAACGCGACGGCACTGCTGGCCGACGTTCTCCGCGACCGGAGCTACATCACGGGCAGATCGCTGATGACCGCGGCCGCGGCCGCCTCCCAGGTCATCGGTCATGGCATCAGCGGGCTGCTGCTCATCACGATGAGCGCCTACGGCGTGCTCGCCACCGCGTCGGCCTTCTGCCTCGTCGCCGCCGTGGTGACCTGGTTCGGGCTGCGTGACAGCCCAGGACGCCGGGCCGACCGCGCCGACCGGGCCGACCGCGCTGACCGGCCCGCGTCCGCGCCGGGCACCTCCCCGCTGAGACGGCTGCTGCGGACCGGGGCGGCCGCCTCGACCTGGCAGGTCAACAGGCAACTGCTCGCCGACCGGCACATTCGTGGGCTGCTGCTGGCGATTCTGGTGCCGACCTCGCTGGCCGTCGGGGCCGAGGGCGCGGTGGTCCCCTACACCGCCGACATGGGACAGGCTCCGGCCGGTTTACTGCTCTCCGCCATGGCCGGCGGCATGCTGCTCAGCAACGTGTTGATAGGCCGGTTCGCCAGCGTCGAGACGGCCGAACGGCTGGTGCTCCCGCTGATCTACCTGACCGGCGGCGGCCTGGTCGCCTTCGCCCTGCAGCCCGGCCTGCCGGCGGCCGTCGCGCTGGCCGCCGCCAGCTCGGCCGGGCTGGGTTACGAGATCGGGCTCCAGCGGCGTTTCCTGCAGGCGCTCCCCGAGCACGCTCGTGGTCAGGCGTTCGGCCTGGTCAGCACCGGCCTGATGTCCGGTCAGGCGCTCGGCGCCGTCGCCGTCGGCGCGCTGACCGGGATCGTCGGCGCGGGCCTGTCGATAGCGGTGTTCGGAGTTCTCGTGATCGCCGCCGGTCTGCTGCTCAGGCGCCACCTGCTGCCCGGCCGGAAGGCCGGCGAGGACGTTTCGCCGATCACGCACGTGTGACCGGCACAGCCCTTTCGACATACGGAGGAATATCAAGCACGGGCGGAAAAGACCATAGAAACGGGGATGACGTGGATGAGAAGAACGTCACTGAGTTGCTCAATCTCGTCGGACGGCAATGGACGCTTCCGGTCCTGGACGAGCTGGCGAGAGGAGCGCGGTCGCACAATGACCTGGCGCGCGCCATCGATGCCAACCATCAGCAACTGGCACGGGTGCTGCGACCACTGGTGAGCAAACACCTGGTGCATCGCAAAGTGCATGAGGCCACTCCGCCGATACGCGTTTACTACACGCTCACGCCACGCGGCAAAGCCGTCCTTGCCTGTTGTTGCCAATTTCGCACGCTGGCCGCCGGAGATCTGGACGACGCCATGTGACGCCCCGCGCCACGCGGCGACCGTCACCACAGCATCGTCTGCAGGGCGTAGACGGAGATGACGTACGGGCTGAACCGGGTGGCGGGATCACCCGTCCACGTGCCCCAGCGCTCCTTCAGGTCGAGCCCGGCGAGACGGGCCATCAGGTCCAGCTCCGCGAGCGACGTGTGACGCAGCCGGCTGGGCAGGATCCGGGTCACCTGCTCCTTGCCCACCAGCGTGATCATGGACCTGATCTGGGTCAGGTGGTCGTAGCTCTCCGTGTGCAGGACCACGTTGCCGTCCGCGACCCCCACCGACGGTCTCCCGTCGCGCCACCCGGGCGACAGCGTGGTCTCGATGACGAACAGACCGTTCTCGCCCAGCGCCTGGCTGACCGCGGCGAAACAGGCCACCTGGTCGTCCTGGCTGAGCAGCCGGGAGATCTTGTTGCCGAGAAGGCAGATGAGGCCATAGGGGCCGCCCTGGAAGTCGTGGATGCTCCCCAGCAACGTCGAGATCGCGACTCCGGCGGCCCTGGCCTCGCCCTCCAGCGAATCGAGCACGTGCGCGGAGGAGTCGATCGCGGTGACGTCGAACCCGGCTTCGGCGAGGGCGAGGCCGACCGCGTCGAAGCCGGCGCTCAGCTCCAACACGGCCCTTCCGGCGGCCAGGCGGCCTAGCGCCGCCACAACGGGCTTGGTCCCCCTGGTGACGTAGACGTCCTCGACGTCGATCAGGTGCTCGCACTCACCGGCTGCGTTCGGCTCGTTCATCGCAGATCCTTCCTCACGCTGCCGGTTCCCGTGGTGGTTCGCGTTCAGCCGCGCGCCAGCAGTGGCTTCATCATCGGGTCGCGAGGCAACGGGGGCCAGTGCTTCGACTAGGACGGAAAGATGCGTCCTCCCGGCTTCCGGGAACACCGCGGCCAGCAGGAATTCGCCCTGACGCTGTCCGGCAACCCGATCACCTCCTATGCCGAGACCGGCGGGACATGGCACGTCGGCGGCGCCGCCGACATCGATCCCGTGGTCGCGGAAACGAGATGCGCAAGATCTCTGTCGCTGCCAAGCTGCCCGGATGAATCACGAACAGATGTCCAGGATCGCTCATACTGATCACCCGATCAAAGCGCCGCTCGGCGAGGAGTCGGTGCGCCGCCTGCTGGAACAGGGACTGCCGCGCGGCGACGAACGCGTGCTCGACCTCGGATGCGGGGGAGGGGAATGGCTGTTGCGCGCACTGGCCACGCGTCCGCGCGTTCGGGCCGATGGCGTCGACGTCTCCGAAGAGGCACTGGGCCGGGCTCGTGACGCCGCGCGAGATCTCGGCGTTCACGACCGCCTCGTCCTGCACAGCCAGGAGGCCGCGACGTTCACCTCTTCGTCGCCGTTCGACCTGGTGCTCAGCGTCGGGGCCACGCAGGCCTTCGGCGGGCTGCCGCCGACCCTCGCGGCGGCACGCAAGCACTTGGCGCCCGGCGGACGAGTCCTGATCGGTGATGGATTCTGGACGGGCGCCCCCTCTCAGGAGGCCATCGAGATGCTCGGAGACCTCGCCGACCTGTCCACCACCCTGGACCAGGTCGTCGCCGACAGATGGACCCCCGTCCACGGGCACATCAGCACCCGCGAGGAGCTGGACGACTACGAGTGGGCCTGCTGGGGGTCACTGGCCTCCTGGGCACTGGACCATCCGTCCGATCCGGACAGCGCGCAGGCACTCGCGGTCGCCACCACCAACCGCTCCGACTGGCTACGCGTCTACCGGGACATCTGGGGCTTTGTCTGCCTGGTGCTCCGCGAGACACCCGCCTGACCGCGACGCGTCCCGGCGGATCGGCCCACGCGCACGTACGACATCAGGGTGCCGGCCCGCGGCTGCACTCCCGAGGAGCGGTGGAAGCGGATCAGAGCGGAGGCCGACCGGCTGGTGCGGGCGGGCGGGCGCGTGCTGGAGGAGGTCGACGAGCACCACATCGTGATGGCCGACCCGGAGGGCAACGAGTTCTGCGTCGCCGCGACGTCGCTCTGAGGCGCCGCCGATCCGCGTCGGCCCAGGATGTCTGGCGGGTCTCATGGGTGCTGTCATGATCGCCGAGCTTCCAGAACCCATAGCCTGCGGAGTTCGCCAGGTCGGACCGTATGGTTCAGCCTGCAGAGGAGATCCAGAACTTAGGCGGATCCACCAGGGGATCGATCACCCGTAACCGAGCCGTCGATGTGGGGTCGATGCTCCGCAGCGTGATCAGCCTCTGGCCATCAGCCTCCTCCAACACGGTCAAGGCGCCAGGCAGCCCCGCGGAGACTGTCGCGATGACCAGCCCCATCCCCGCCAGGCCCTGTTGTTTGTGTGGATATTCGATCCGGTGCAGGCCCGAGGCCGCGATGGCTGCGACCTCCCGCGGGCGCTGCATCTGCCGTCCGTCGTTGGTCACGACCGCGTGGAATCCCTCGGCAGCCGCAAGCGGGTAGAGGCTCTCGTCACGCGTCCCAGACCAGCCAGGGAGATCGAGCAAATGAACAATCTCGTGGTGCACGATGAAGGCGGTGAGAGCTCGACGGAGCGGCTTGGGGACATTCTCGTCCAGTAGCAGCCTCACGCGGTCCTCTGCGGGGCATAGCTGTCGACATAGTCGGCGAAATCCGCGGCTTCCCGTGCGGCCGTCGCCGTGACACTCGGGTAGTAATCGGGGATCCGATCAGCGGGAACACCGTCTCGAAGAAGCGCGGCGACCTCGTCATAGGGCACCCGTGTGCCCTCTATCACCGGAATCCCACCTCGGACCGCCGGATCGACCGTCACATGATCACGTGGTCGCAGGAGGTCAGGGATATGGCGTCCGTCACGATAGAAGGGCCGCAGGACGTCCACCATCTCATGGATCACGACGTTGGCCCTACTGTGCACCAGATCAATCGCCTGATCGGGCCCCGCCAGGTAGATGCTGCTGCCATCGGCCACCAGGCGGTATGCCGAGAGGTGATCTCGCTCTCCCAGATCGTCGCGGAGCGTGTCCAGCGCCTTTCTGATCTTCTGCAGGGAAGCGTCATTGCGCAGCTTGACGCATGTTCGCAGTGCCATCACGTCACGGAATGAGTACAGAACGGGACGGAAGGCGGAAATCTCGGGAACCAGCACCGCTCCACGGCCCGAACCAGCCTTACGCCAGTGGGCGAGCTGGCGAAGCGTGGCACCCGACAGCGCCGCAGCGAGCTGCGGACTGTAGGACATCCGCTTCACCCCCTCCATGCCGTGCATGCGGAACGGTTACCAGGCCATCATCGCAAAGATCTCCTCGGCGTTCATGTTCTTCCGGACGCCGAGCGGAGCTGGTGGTCGCAAGCGACGGACCTGCCGGAGGGCGACGAGTTCCGGGTGCGGCCGTCCTCAGTTTCGCGGCAAGGGGACGTGCAGCCTGCGAGCCGTGGTCACGGCGATCGTGGCGGCGAGCGCGCCGAGCATTCCGCCCAGAATGAAGAAGACCACGAACCAGGTGAGCGGCGGGGTCTGGACCGTGTCCTGTGCCGCCGCCTCCAGTGCGTAGAGCCCGAGGGGGAATCCGCCGCCGAGAAACCCGCCCAGCGTGGCCGATTTGGCGACCAGAGCGCAGATGGCGGACGGCGAACTGAGGAGGAAGAACAGCGGCGTGAAAACCACGGCCGGCGCGAACCCCATCGAGGCGGCGAGAACAGCCCAGATGCCCGCGAACAACGCATAGGTCATCACCCAGACGAGTAGCGCTCCGGCCACCCGCGCGGCGATCTGCCGCGCCCATGGGATCTTCGTGGTGCCCGGAACGGCGGGCGAGGTGGCGGCCTTCTCTCGTTCCACCGTCCTCCGAGACACCCAGATCGTGCTGGTGATCCCGACTTCCGCGTCGCCTCACGGCGGCCCCGCACTGTCGTAAGCCCCATGACCGGTCGTGACCTGCGCGGAGCCGCGGAGAACGACTCCTTCCCGAGGCCGAAGCATGGGTACCTCACTGGAGGGAGGATGAGGATGACAATCGACGACGATATGCGGCTGATCGTGGAGACCGCGCGGCTGTCCTTCGTGGCCACCGTGTGCCCCGACGGCTCGCCCAATCTCTCGCCCAAGGGATCGATGCGGGTGTACGACGACGCGCACCTCGCCTTCATGGACATCGCGTCCCCGAACACGGTCGCCAACCTCCGACGCGATCCGCGGATCGAGATCAACTCGATCGACTTCCTCCGCAGGCGGGGCTACCGGTTCAAGGGCACCGCGGAGCTCCGCGAGCCCGGCGACCCTGTGTACGAGTGGCTGCACGCCTGGCTGCTCGACCTGAACGGTCCCGGCTACCCCGCTCATCGCGCGATCCTGGTGCACGTGGAGCGGGCGCTGCCGATCCTGTCTCCTGCCTACACCTTCGGCGGCGCCGACGAGGTCGATCTCAGGCGGGCATGGGCGCGTACGTACCTCGCCGACCTGGACGAAGAGCGATGATGAGCGTCCGCGAGACCATGACCGCGGCCTACATCACGCGGCCCGGCCCGGCGGACGAGATCCGGATCGGCTGGCTGCCCGTGCCCGAGCCCGGCCCGTCGGAGGTCCTGGTGAAGGTGCGGGCGCTCGCCGTCAACCATGTCGACACCTTCGTCCGTTCCGGCGCCTATCGGACACCCCTGCCGTACCCGTTCGTCATCGGCCGCGACCTGGTGGGGACCGTGGCGACGGCGGCGCCGGGGTTCGCCCCCGGCGACCCGGTGTGGTGCGACAGCCTGGGGTTCGACGGTCGACAGGGGGCCTTCTCCGAGTACGCCGCGGTGCCCGCCGACCGGCTCTATCACCTGCCCCGCGGCGTCGATCCGGAGAACGCGGTCGCCTCCCTGCACACCGCCGCGACCGCCTACCTCGGCCTGTTCAGGGAGGCGGGCCTGCGGATCGGGGAGACGGTCGTCGTGACCGGCGCGGGCGGCGGGGTCGGTTCGGCCACCGTTCAGCTCGCCGCGGCCTATGGGGCGCGGGTGATCGCGACCGCGCGTCCGGACGACTTCGACTGGTGCCGGCGGTGCGGCGCCGACGAGGTCGTGGACTACCACGACCCGGACATGTACCCGGAGATCGCCGAACTCGCCCCCAACGGGGTGAACGTGTTCTGGGACAGCGCCGGCCACTACCACCTGGAGCGGACCGTTCCGTTGCTCGCCCTCGGCGGCCGGATGATCATCGCGGCCGGCCTCGGCGCCACTCCCGCGCTGCCGGTCGGAGAGCTCTACACGCGTGACGCCAGCCTCCGGGGCTTCGCGATCAGCAACGCCACCGTCGCCGAGCTCACCGCGGCGGCCACGGCGATCAACCACCTCCTGGCCCGTGGCGCCCTGGTCTCCCGGATCGGCACCCGGCTGCCGCTCACCGAGGCCGCCCGGTCTCACCGCCTCCAAGAAGGCGCCGAGCCGCACAGCCCTCGCGGGCGCATCGTCGTCCTGACGTGACAGGGGCGCTCAGGCGGACCGGGCCCTGCGGCGGATCTTGATGTCGCGCATGTCCGTCACCGCGATCTTCAGAACCTCGTGCGGGTAGCCGTGCGCGTCCAGCGCCTCCATCGCTCCCAGGAACGCCTCCTCCTCACCGTCGTCCGGTCCCGCGGGCACCTGGCAGCGGAAGGTGAAGGCGGACACGCTGTGGTCATGGGTGAACGTCCCTGCCTCCGTGTAGGCGATCTCGCTCGCCGCCCGCACGGCGGCTCGGCCGGCCTCGTCGAGCCCCTTGAACTTGCCACTGATCGTCACTCTGAACATGGGTCGTCCTTTCGTACGGCATAGGTGAGGATGCGCTCGCCGAGCAGTGTCTCGATGGTGTCCAGCAGCTCCAGCAAGGCGGCCGAGATCGCGTCGGCGGACTCGCCCGCGGTCGTCCGCCGTCCGACCTCGGCGTAGACCAGCGCGTGCAGGCTTCCGATCTGCCAGGCCACCGCACGCGGCAGCGGATCGTCCCGCTCCGTCTCGGTTTCCTCGGCCAGTACGAGGGCGAGAGCCTCCGTCATCTCACGGCCGAGGTCCTCCAGGCGGGCGGTCAGCGTGGGGGCGGCCCGCATCATCTCCAGCACCCGCCCGAATCCGGCGCTCAGCCCGACCGCGCGGTCGCGCCCGCGTACGTCGTCCCGAAGCCGAGTCAGCACCGCGCCCACCGCCGACTGCCCGACCGGCCGCTGCCGGACGATGTCGGCCAGCCGTTGCGGGGACGCCTCCTCCGGAGGCAGGACGAGCTCCTCCTTGCACGAGAAGTAGTTGTAAACGGTATTGACCGACACCTCGGCGGCCTCGGCGACCTGGGCGATGGTGACCCTGTCGAAACCGTGTGCCACGAAGAGGCCAAGGGCCACGTCCGAGATGCGCCGGTGAGTCTGCCGCTTCTTCCGCTCCCGCAGTCCCTCTGACATCTTTGGAGCGTACTGTATTTTTGAAGTGGACTGCACTTTCATTCAATCGTCATCCGGGCATGGCCAGGCCGGGGGCGGTTAATCGCTTTCGGGGCGGAGCGCCACTGTGCCAGCATCGCCCGATGAACCTGACCCGATGTGACCTGTTGCGTTGGCAGTTCGACCTGACGTGGTCGCTCTTCGAATATCACCTGGAGCGCCTGAAGCCTGATGACTTCCTGTGGGAGCCGGCGGCCCACTGCTGGACGGTGCGTCATGACGTGGCCGGGAAATGGGTGCCGGACTGGGCGGACACCGAGCCCGACCCTGTCCCAGTCCCTACGATCGCCTGGCTGAGCTGGCACATCGGCTGGTGGTGGAGCGTGACGATCGATCACGCCGAGCAACGGCCACCCCGTGAGAGGACCGAGATCACCTGGCCGGGCGACGGGACGAGCGCCGTCGAGTGGCTGCGCGGCCTTCGCGTGGAATGGCTGGCGGTGCTGGATCGACTCTCCGACGCCGATCTGGACGCCGCGGCCCCGTTTCCCTGGCCGAAGGACTCCGGGCACACGGTGGCCCACATGGTGGCCTGGGTCAACACCGAACTGCTGAAGAACGCCGCGGAGATCGGCCAGCTTCGGCTGACGCGTGCCGCCTCTGCCTGACGGTCCCGAGGTCCGCCGCTGGCGGGCGCGTACGTGCTCTCAATCGGCGTGCCTGGTTCGTCCGAGCTTCGACCCGAGCCAGTGCTTGCAGCCGTACAACGATTCGATGGTCTGCCCCATCCGGTAGTACAGCCGCGGCGGGACGTGCGCGAGCAGCGCCGACTCCCGCCGGGCCTGAAGAGCGATCAGCTCCAGCGGTGGCAGGTCGATGTACCGCGGCAGGTTCTCGTACCACTGGGCGCTGTAGCGGGCCGCTCGCTGCAGTTTGCGGATCGCTGATCTGCGCTGCCGCTCGTAGCGGGCGAGAGCGGGCTGGAGTCGCGGGTCCCCGTGCAGCGCGTTGACCAGGAAGGCGGCGTCCTCCAGGGCGAGGGCGGTGCCCGCGCCGATGGAGAAGTGCGTGGTGTGCGCGGCGTCCCCGAGCAGCACGAGGTTGTCGTGATACCACCGGCGGTTGGTCAGGGTGCGGAAGTTCAGCCAGTGCGCGCTGCCGTCGGCCTGCGACCGGCCGATCAGCGGATGCCCGTCCAGTATGTCGGCGAAGAGCTTCTCCAGCAGGGCCAGGCTGTCGGTCTCGTTCGTCCGGTCGAGCCCGAGTCCTCGCCAGGTCGCGGGGGAGCACTCGATGACGCAGGTGCTCCGGTCCTCGCTGAACCGGTAGCCGTAACACCACAGCCAGCCGTGGTCGGTCTCCACGAAGGCGAAGATGAAGGAGTCGAAGACCTTGGTGGTGCCGAGCCAGATGTAGGTGTTCCGCTCGACCGTCACCTCGGTGCCGAAGTGATCGGCGTGACGCTCGCGCAGCACGCTGTTGACACCGTCACCGGCCACGACGAGATCCGCGTCGGCCAGCTCGGCCTCACCGGCGATCTCACGCTGGAACTCGACGCGCACGCCGAGCGCGCGGGCCCGCTCGGTGAGGATGGCCAGCAGCCGGTGGCGGCTGATGCCGAAGCCCTCCTCCGCCTGCTCCGTCACCGTCGCGCGGTCGTGCACGTGCGTGACCCAGCTGTCCCAGGAGACCAGGCTCTCGCCGATGGCGCGCGCGGACTCGGGGTCGGCGACGTGCAGATAGCTGAGCAGCTCGTCGCCGAAGGTCACGCCCCAGCCATACGTCGAATTGACCGGGTTCCGCTCGTAGACGGTGATGTCGTGGGACGGGTCCACCCGCTTCATCAGGACCGAGAAGTACAGACTGCCGGGCCCACCGCCGACGCACGCGATCTTCACAACATCTCTCCTACTACTCAAAGTGATCAATTAACAACATAGAGTAGCAAGAGTGTGTACGGCGGGACGATCTAGTCCAGCTGAACCGCCGGTCACGAGATGGCCAATTAGCGAACCGCCTCCAGGCGGGTCCACGCCGAACCGGTGGTAAGCCGACCACGAGAGCGCCTGACCGCCGCCCGGTCAGGCGCTCTCCTCCGGATGCGCCGATCCCGGGTCGAGTCGCGGCGGTGCCGGCGCATCCAACTCGGCGGCCTCGCGCAGCGACATCAGGACCGCCAGCGGGTCGGTGATGTGCGGGTTGCGCTCCAGATGCATCAACTGCCGGGGAGACAACGTCCGCACCGCGAGCAGCCCGTCGTCCTTCACCACCAGGATCGAGCCGACCAGCGCGACGGCTCGGGCGGTGCTCGCCAGCGACTCGATCAGCTTGGAGGCGGCGTCGGCCTGCGCGGTGTCCACGCCCGCCTGGGCCTCGTGCACCAGCCGCAGTTCGGCGGCCCGCTTGAAGCTCGCCAGCACCTCGTCCGCGGTCAGGTGTTCGCCCACGGTCTTGGCGGCCCTGATCCGGAAGATCTGGAACCAGGACCCGTGGATGGGGTCGGAACTGTCGATCACCTCCCAGCCGACGCTCTCGGCGAACCGCCCGATCGCCTCCCGCACCTCGTCCCGCATCAGGTCGTCGTCCTGATAGACGACGATCGTGTGCTCGTCCGCGACCGGGTCGCCGGCCGCGTCCTGGCGCCGCCGGGCGAGCTCCTCGACCATCGCCCGCTCGATCCTTCCCCACCTGACGGGTCGGCGGTCCTCGGGCGTCGAGACGACGACCGGAGAGACCGGATCGTGCTCCTCGTAGCCCTCCCGAGCTCGGAAGGAGGCCAGGAAGGGTTCGAGGAGCCGGACGGGCGGATAGTCGGCCAGTGCCTCCGCGGAGACGTGCGCCGGCACCTTCATCTCGCTGATCTGCCGGATCAGCCGTTCCATGGCGATCTGGTCCCGGCCCAGGACTCTGATCTGCTCCTCAAGCTCCACGGTCTGGGTCCGGATGCGGTTCCGCTCCAGGTCCATCCGGAGTTCGTCGACCCGCAGCTCCACCTCGGCGGCCCGCCGGGACCCCTCCAGGTCGAACAGCCGGCGGCGCGTCCGCTCCAACTCCGGGTCCTCAGCCTCGAATTCGGTGAGCGTGGTGTCGATCGCGTCGACGCCCCATGCCGAGAGCGCGCTCCGGATCCGGGCCGCCAGCTCCGTCCGGATCTCCTGCGTCGACGCCAGCAGCTCCAGCGCGCCGTACTCCGCCGCGGCGCTCTGGAGGTAGCCCGCCACCACGCTGCCGAGCACGCGTTCGGCGAAGCGCCGCACCGTCGCGGTCACCGGCTCCGGCGGTGTTCCGGCCTCCGCCCGCAGGTAGCCGAACGACTGGACCAGGTGGGGGGCCGTCTCGGGCCGGATGGAGACGGTCTGGGTGAGGCCGGCCCTCAGCCAGTGCCCCTCGACGTTGAACCTGAGCGAGCCGAAGACCAGGTCGTGAAGGTCGGGCGGCCCGCCCGGGCCGCGGTCCCGCCATTCGACGATCAGAATCCTGGTCGGCACGAGGACCACGGTCGCGAACCAGGGGTTGATCCGGTAGCTGCCGGGTCGGAGCACCTCGGCCTGCACCCCGCGCCTGCCGCCCTCCTCCAGGAACCGCCACGGAAGCTGGAAGTTCCGGTGGCCCGGTACGGGTTCGCCCAGCGCGGGCCCCTCCTGCCCGTCGACCGGCTCCTGGCCGGCGAAGGTCACCACGACGCCGACCGAGCCCACGGGGACCTCCACCTCGCGCAGACTCTCGCGGGTGAGCCCGAGGCCGGCGAGTTCCGCGTCGTCCGCCTCAGAGGTCCACACGTCGAACAGCTCGGGGTTGACCGCGTACCTGGCGCCGCCCGGCAGGACCGCCGGCTGCCGCCCCATCTGGCCCCTGTCGAGCAGGAAGGCCCGCCCGTCCTGGAAGTCGTCGCACTCGGTGAACCGGGCCAGCGGCTCCAGCAGCGGGGCCGGGGCGCCGGCCTTGGCGACGACGACCCCCACCGTGCCCGCCGGGACACTGATCTGCGGCCTCTCCCGGACCCGGTACAGCCACGGGAGCAGGAAATACGCCTGCCCGCTCCGTAGCAGGGCCGCCTGGGCACCCGGTGACCCAGCGACCTTGACCGCGGCCCGGTCCTCGGCGGAGGTCCGCCCGAACCTGCGGTACACGACGCCCACCCGATCCGGTGGGATCCGGTGCATTCCGCGAAGGAGAACGAGCAGGACCGCGAGCACCGCGGCGGCCAGATACCAGACCATGTCACTCCGTCCAGCCCGGGGGCCAACTGGAAACGTTATGGAGCGGTCAGTACGAGAAACGGGACAGTCACCCTGGGAGGCCAGCGGCGGCGTACTGCGCGCGTCGTCAGTGGGGTCTTCGCAGACGATCCTAGAGGGGCGATCGTCGGAGCATCATGTCGATGTCAGTGTCGGTGCGGACCGGTGGCTTCCATCCTGCCGATCACGACGGTGGGCTTCCTGTGCCGATTAGCCAAATTTGGCTATGGGGGAGCTTGGGGGTACTGTCCTCGGCAGAGAGACTAGCCAAATTTGGTTAGCTCAAGATCAAGGGAGCTGGATGAAGCCGGTACGGCTGCTGGTGCTGGGAGCGCTGCGCAGGCGCGGTCGCGCACACGGCTACCAGGTCCGCACGGATCTGGAGTCGTGGGGCGCGCACGAGTGGTCCACCGCCACGTCGGGCTCGGTGTACCACGCGCTCAAGAGCATGGCCGACCAGGGCCTGCTGGCGACGTACGAGGGTGTCCCCTCGGAGGCCGCGGGCCCGCCGCGGATCGAATACGAGCTGACCGACAAGGGCGAACAGGAGTACTTCACCCTCCTGAGCCAGGCCCTCGCCGACCGCGAGCCGAGCCTGGACGTGCTGGGCGCCGCCGTCGGCCTGATCGAGGACCTTCCCCGGGAGCATGCCCTGCGGATGCTGCGCGAGCGAGCCCGCGCGATGCGCGAGTGGCGCACGAGCATCACCTCGCACCTGCCTGCGGACGCCGATCTGGACACCTGGGGGCCGGTGGGCGAGGTCCTGTCTCTATGGCTGACCACCGCCGACGCCCGCGCCCAATGGACCCACCGGCTGATCCGCCGCCTGGAAGAGGGCGCGTTCACCATGGCCGGCGAGGACCCTGCACCCGCACGGCAGGGCGCATAGCGGCCTTCATCAGAACGGAGAAACCATGGCCAACGAGATCACCGTACCGCTGCTTCCCTGCCGGTCCATCGATGAGATCGTCGAGTTCTACACCATGCTGGGCTTCGTCCGGACCTACTACCAGCTCCGCCCGAACCCGTACGTGTCGCTCAAACGCGAAGACCTCCAGTTGCACTTCTTCGGCATCCCGGACTTCAAGCCCGAGGACTCCTACGGGAGCTGCCTGGTCATCGTGCCCGACACCGGGGAGCTCTTCGAGGCGTTCGCGGCGGGCATGCGCGAGGCCCACGGCAAGCTCCTGGTTTCGGGGATCCCCCGGATGACCCGGCCCCGCAAGCGCAAGAACGCCGAGAACCTTTCCGGATTCACCGTCGTCGACCCCGGCGGGAACTGGATAAGGATCGTGGCGGCCAAACCCGCACCCGAGGAGAAGGTGGCGGCCTCCGGCAGGCTGGCCACGACTCTGCAGAAGGCGGTCGTGATGGGCGACTCCCACGGCAAGCACGTACGAGCGGCTCAGATCCTGGACGCGGCTTTGGAGCGGGACAAGGACACCGCGACGGCGGCCGAGTTGCTCGAAGCGCTGGCCTACCGCGCCGAACTCGCACTCCGCGCCGAGGATTCGGCCGCCGCCCGCGACGCCCTTGCTCGCGCTCGCGCGCTCACCCTCTCCGAAGCCGAGCGCGGCGGCCAGCTCGCCGACATCCTGGCCGCGCTGGAAGACCTGGAGGCCATTCTCGGGCCCGCGCACCGGCCCTGACCCTCACGTCCGGCCCGGGGACCGCCGCGGGCGTTCACAAGCGCAGGCGAATCCCCGTCATCTCAACTCCGGTACCGGTCCTAGCAGTCGCAGATGAAGCCGTAGTTGCCCCAGGAGCCCTTCATGACCAGCTGGTACTTGCTGCCGTACAGTCCGTAGATCCCGTGACGGAACTGCTTGTCCGGCGACACCCGTCCTGATCCGACGCGGGCCCCCGTCTCCCTGTCCCACACCTCCCAGTCCACAATGCTGGTGCTGTCGATCCCGATCCATACGCGGTTGAGGGTGCGGTTCGCGGGCGCGTAGCCGCTGGCGCACTTGTTCGTCCAGTAGTCGGGGCGGCAGGTGTGAGTGACCTGGGCATTGGCCGGCTGGGTCGTCGCGACCATAGCGGCTGTGGCAGTGACCAGCGCGAGTAAAGCCATGGCGGCTCGGCGCACGATTCCTCCAAGGGGTGAAGTCACCTTCGTAAACCGGGCAAGTCTCGCATCAGCTATCCCTTCAGTACAAACGTTTTAAGCAGGTGCCTCCGCGGTGGGCTGATCGTCGTCGGCGGGATGCCTGCTTGGAGCCGGACCGGCAGCAGAGAGAGACGAAGTGCTGATCAGTTTCGACGGGACCTTCTATACGATCACGGATCCTCAGTTCGAGATGAGCATCCCGGCCTGGGACGGCTATGAGCCGGACACGGCCGATGCGGCGGACGCCACGATCACCTTTCCTGATGGTTCCCGCAGATACGCCACCTTCATGACGTCGGACGTGATCCAGAAGGTCATGAGCAAGGACGCGCGCACCGGTGAGTGCTCGGGTGGCCGGTACTTCTGGTGCTCCGATTTGATCATCATCAGGGACGCCGGATTCGCGGGGATGGCGGCTGCGATTCGTGACCTGATCGGGTCGGGAGAGATCGAGGGGGCCTGTGGTCTCCTCGACCCTGCCGACGACGCAGCGAGCGGCGAACGGCCGCGACCTGATCGGCCGGTGCAGCGATCTGTTGCTCGGCTACCGGATGAACTCGGTCCTGGCGGTGTCACATGCGGAGATCCACCAGCCGCGCCCGAAGGTGTTCGGCGCTCCGAGATCCCCGACGACATGTGAAGACTGACCCAGGGCGATGGCCGGGTGAAGTCATCGATGGACGCGACCGGCAAGGTCCGGCATGCTGGTTTCTCCCTGTGCGGAGGTTCAGATGACGATGGGGTTCGCCGAGTTTCTATTTGTGCTAGTGATATGGGTCGTTCCAGCCGTTTTGTTGTTTTTCTTGCTCTACTGGACAATCCGACTGGCAATGAGACATGAGAAGCGGCGGGTGCCGAGTTTGCGTGAGGCCGCAGATCAGAAACGACGGGAACGCGTGGCGGTGGAGCGTGCCGCTCAGCATCGCCCCAGACGACGTCGCCCCGAATGAGCAAGCGTCCGAAGGCTTTCACGGCCTGTCATGGCGTACTTGAGGAACGCCTCAAGGTCATGCTCGTCCCCGTTGTGGATCCGCTTGGCGACTTTGTTGGGTGGATAACCGCGAAGTCCCTAAGGGCTCTCCACGGCAGCGGCATTCTGGTTGTCGCCGTGCAGCGGTTCGAGCTGGGTGAGGCGGTACGGTGGCGGCGTGAGCAGCTCTGACTGACTCACCCAGCTGGCCGAGCGTTCAGTTCCGGCCGCCGCGCGGGGCGAGCTGACTGCGCCGAAGCATTGTTCGGCGTGATCTGGCGTGAACCCCAGGCGTTCACGCCGTCGCCTACAACGCAAGATGAGCACGTCCTTGATGATCACCCTGGAGTCGGAGCGCCCCCGCCGGAGGCGCCCTTTCAGGCGGTCAGCCGCTTGAACAGGTGCACGTCTTCGTGACCGTCGGGAATACCGAGCATCCGACCGGTTTCGACGTAGCCGTGCCGCTGGTAGAAGCCGGGAGCCTGGAAGGTGAAGGAGGAGACGGCGACCCGGTCACACCCTCGTCGTACGGCCTCCGCCTCGGCGGCTCGCAGGATCTTGCTGCCCCATCCCTGCTTGCGGCTGTCCCCGCGGACCCAGAGCAGGGAGATCCCGCAGAGCCCGCCCCAGGTCCAGGCGGTCAGGCCACCGACCAACTCGCGGTTTCCGTCGGTGACCTTGATGGAGAAGGAGTCACCGTAGGCCGTGCCGGTGGCGGCTTCGTTGAACGCCGTCAGTGCATCGTCGAGTCGCTTGCTCAACTCGGGATCGTCGTCGCCGACGACCAAGGTCGAGACAGAGTCCGCTGTCACGCTGGTGGAGTATGTCAGCGGCGCCCGGTTCGGAGCGAACGAATTTCGCGTGGCCGAGCGCCATCCGCCGGGACCGGTCCCGAGGCCGAGATCGAGGCCGGTCAGCGATCTTCCGGCGCCCTACGCCCTGACGTCCAGCTCCGCGTACATGCCGGCGCCGTAGTGACCAGGCAGATCGCAGATCAACTCGTAACGGCCCGGCTTGAGCGTCAAAGTCGTCCAGCCCATGGAGCCGGGGGCGATTGAACCACGGTGCCGGGCAATGCCGGTACCTGGCACTCGCTGACCGGCGGGGAGACTGATCCTGCACTCTCCTGCTCCGCCGCCAGTCCCGCCAGGGCCGTCGTGGACGTGGTGCCTAGCACGACCGCGGCCAACGCACCAGCCGCCAGCCATCCTCTCTGCCGCAGGACACTCATCTGCGCTCCCGCAGCAACTCCAGACGACGTTTGTATTCGTCGACGTCGATCTCGCCTCGGGCGAGCCGCTCAGCCAACATGTCCTCTGGCCGCTGTGGGCCGTGGACCCCACGTGCTTCCGTCTTCCGCGAGCCGCCGATGTAGCGAACCAGCGCCACGATCCCAGCGATGATCAATCCCCAGAACAGGATCATGGTTATCCCCATGACCAGCCAATAGCCAGTCCCGTAACCCCACATCATTGCCCCTAGCCCTCCTTTCAGGAGGTCTCCGTTCGAACGTGTCACGACGGAGACAACGACCGGCAGGGCCGTTGGTCCCACTGGAGCGTGCTGATGGTCCCGTAGTGGCGAACAGGGGGGAGCTCACTTCTCCTCGTGGTCCTGCTGGTATCCGGCGTGTCGGTCCCGCGGCCGGCGATCGTGGCCGCTGAGGCGGTGGCGTTCGCGGTGCTCGCGCTGGAGGGCACGGTCGCGTTCCGGTTGTACCGGGCCGAACGCCGCACCGGGAAGCGCCGCCGCGCCGCCTGGCACGCCGCGTATGAGCACCTGGTCCCGGAGGTGATCCCTCGCCTCATGGCGCTGATGTCAACGGCGTGGACAGCTTCGTCCTCTGGGGCATGCGCCGCCGGCACGGGGTCCCACCTGGCGCCGCCGCCCTCCCATACTCAGGCGCGCAGACCGCCACCATGCTGATGTTCCTGTTCGCGATCGTGGTGGAGTCGGTCGGCCTGAAAGTCCTGCGCGCACTCGGCGCCCCGGCTTCGCGCCCCGCGAGGCGTCATCCCACCGGCGACGGAGGGTTCGGGAGGAAGGCGACGCGTAGTGCCTCGCTCACCGTGGCCGTCGCCG
>NZ_JCADBK010000042.1:0-35357 GCF_059358955.1 Nonomuraea sp. CX421
GTCACATAAATGACGGGGTTGTGCATCATGCACTGGCTTTTAACACACTGTTGAGTTCTCAAGAAACGGACGCGTACTCCCGAACTGCAGGAGGCGTACACTTCGGTCTTGGCTATTCTAGCAGATTTGGGTGATTCTTGTCAAACCGCCCGATCCGGTAGCTTCCGGACCATCGCTGCTTCGAGGCAACCCTGCGAACTTACCCGAACATTTGGCTCATGTCCAACAGATGTTGGAGCATGCCCCACGCCCAGAGATTGATCAGAGGGAGGACAGGGCCAACTGCCCTGCGTTGAAAACTTTACCAGCCTCGGCGGCGTCCAAGGTCCAACTTCGGTAACGAATCAGTCTTCCCCCCGTGCGGATAGCTCAAACGCCCAGGGTGGCCAGCTGGGCCTCGAGCCTCTCGATGTCAGCCGCTGCCGCCTGCGCCCGCCCTCTGACCTTGGCCACCACGTCATCGGGGGCCTTGGACATGAACTGCTCGTTGCCCAGCTTGGCAGCCGACTGCGCGGCCTCCTTGCGAGCGACCGCCAGGTCCTTCTCCAGCCGCTTGCGCTCCGCGGCGACGTCAATGGCGCCCGCGGTGTCGATCTCCACCGTGACTCCTCCCACGCTGAACTGCGCCGTGGCGGAGAAGGCGTCGGACGGCTCGGTGAGCCGTAGCAGCGACCGAGCGGCGCTCTCCTGCGCCGCGAGCGGCGTGCCGGCCAGCCCGAGGCGGGCGGCCACCTTCTGACCCGGCTTCAGCCCCTGATCGGAGCGGAATCTGCGGACCTCGGTCACGAGCTCCTGCAGCGCCTCGATCTCTGACTCGGCCGTGGCGTCGATGTAGCGGGATTCGGGCACCGGCCACGGGGCGACCACGATGGAGTCGCCGCCCGTGACAGCACGCCACAGCTCCTCGGTGACGAAGGGCACCAGCGGATGCATCAGCCGGAGCAGGGTGTCGAGCACGTGCCCGAGAACCAGCCGGGTGTGCTCCAGGCCCTCGCCGAGCTGGATCTTGGCCAGCTCGAGATACCAGTCGCAGACCTCGTCCCACGCGAAGTGGTAGAGCAGATCGGACGCCTTGGCGAACTCGAACTGTTCGAAGGCGTCGTCGGCCGACGAGATCACACTCTGCAGCCGCGACAGGATCCACCGATCGGCGGAGGTCAGCTCAAGCCCGTCGAGAGAGCCGACCGCCGCGCCGTTCATCAGCGCGAACCGGGTGGCGTTCCAGATCTTGTTGCAGAAGTTGCGTGAACCCGCCGCCCACTCCTCGCTGACCGCGACGTCGGCGCCGGGGTTGGCGCCTCGCAGCAGCGTGAAACGGGTGGCATCGGCGCCGAAGCGCTCGATCCAGTCGAGCGGGTCGACCACGTTACCGAACGACTTGGACATCTTCTTGCCGTACTGGTCGCGGACCATGCCGTGCAACGCGACCACGCGGAACGGTGGTTCGCCGTCCATGGCGTACAGGCCGAACATCATCATGCGGGCGACCCAGAAGAACAGAATGTCGTAGCCCGTGACCAGGACGGAGGTCGGGTAGAAACGCGCGAGCTCGGGCGTGTCGTCGGGCCAGCCCAGCGTGGAGAACGGCCATAGGCCCGACGAGAACCAGGTGTCGAGCACGTCTGGGTCCTGCGTGTAGCCCGCCGGGGGCGTCTCGTCGGGGCCCACGCACACGATCTCGCCCTCAGGGCCGTACCAGACCGGGATCCGGTGGCCCCACCACAGCTGCCGCGAGATGCACCAGTCGTGCATGTCGTCGACCCAGTCGAAGTAGCGCTTGGCCAGCTCCGGCGGATGGATGCGGGTGCGGCCGTCGCGCACGGCGTCGCCCGCGGCCTTGGCCAGGGGCGAGACGTTGACGAACCACTGCAGCGAAAGCCTCGGCTCGACCACGGTCTTGCAGCGGGAGCAGTGGCCCACCGAGTGGAGGTAGGGGCGCTTCTCGGCGACGATGCGGCCTTCGGCGCGCAGCGCGGCGACGACCGCCGGCCTCGCCTCGAACCGGTCGAGCCCCTCGAACGGACCGTGGGCGGTGATGACGCCACGCTCGTCCATGACCGTGATCGACGGCAGTGAATGACGGCGCCCGATCTCGAAGTCGTTGGGGTCGTGAGCCGGAGTCACCTTGACCGCACCGGTGCCGAACGCGGGATCGACGTGCTCGTCGGCAACCACCGGGATCATCCGCCCGGTCAGCGGCAGCTCGACGAGCGTGCCGACCAGGTGCGCGTAGCGCTCGTCGGAGGGATGGACGGCGACGGCGGTGTCGCCGAGCATCGTCTCCGCCCGCGTGGTGGCGACCACGATCTCGTCGGAGTAGCGGATCGAGACCAGCTCGCCCTCGTCCTCGCTGTGCTCCACCTCGATGTCGGACAGCGCGGTCAGGCAGCGCGGGCACCAGTTGATGATGCGCTCGGCCCGGTAGACCAGCCCGTCGTCGAAGAGCTTCTTGAAGATCGTGTGGACGGCCCTGGAGAGCCCCTCGTCCATGGTGAATCGCTCGCGCTCCCAGTCGACGCTGTCGCCGAGCTTGCGCATCTGGCCGAGGATCCGGCCGCCGGACTCCTCCTTCCACTCCCACACCCGCTCCACGAACGCCTCACGGCCGAGATCGTGGCGGGACAGGCCCTGCTTGGCGAGCTCGCGCTCCACGACGTTCTGGGTGGCGATGCCGGCATGGTCCATGCCGGGCAGCCAGAGAGTCTCCTGACCGCGCATGCGGGCGCGACGGCTCAGGGCGTCCTGGATGGAATGGTCGAGCGCGTGGCCGATGTGGAGCACGCCCGTCACATTGGGCGGCGGCAGGACGATGCTGTACGGCGCCCGCGAGCTGCCCGGGTCGGCGTGGAAGTAGCCGGCGGACACCCAGCGCTCGTAGCTGCGGGTCTCGACGTCGGCCGGGGTGTATTGGGTGGGCAGCTCTGGCGTTGTCACAGTGACCAATTCTAGGGAAGGGCGAAAGCGAAACGCCCCATGGCGAGTGTCCATGGGGCGCCTGCGTCGGGGGGAGGGATCAGGCGGACTTCTCGCGTGGCGTGCGCTGCTGCTTGGCGGCGAGCTGGTCACGGGGTACGAGGGTCGGGATCGCGTGTTCGAGCACGGACTCGCGGGTGATGACCACGCGGGCGACGTCCTTGCGGGAGGGCACCTCGTACATGACGGACTGGAGCACCTCCTCCAGGATGGCGCGCAACCCGCGGGCGCCGGTGCCGCGCAGAATGGCCTGGTCGGCGATGGCTTCGAGCGCGCCGTCGGTGAACTCCAGCTCCACGCCGTCGAGCTCCAGCAGCTTGCGGTACTGCTTCACCAGCGCGTTGCGGGGCTCGGTGAGGATCTGGATGAGCGCCTCGCGGTCGAGGTTGTGCACCGAGGTGATGACCGGAAGACGGCCGACGAACTCAGGGATCATGCCGAACTTCAGCAGGTCCTCGGGCATCACGTCGCCGAAGATGTCGGCCGTGTCGACCTCTTCCTTCGAGCGGATGATGGCGTTGAAGCCGATGCCCTTCTTGCCGATGCGCGACTCGATGATCTTCTCGAGGCCGGCGAAGGCACCACCGCAGATGAACAGCACATTGGTGGTGTCGATCTGGATGAACTCCTGATGCGGGTGCTTGCGACCGCCCTGCGGCGGCACACTCGCGGTCGTGCCCTCAAGGATCTTCAGCAGCGCCTGCTGCACGCCCTCACCGGAGACGTCGCGAGTGATCGACGGGTTCTCGCTCTTGCGAGCGATCTTGTCCACCTCGTCGATGTAGATGATGCCGGTCTCGGCCTTCTTGACGTCGTAGTCAGCGGCCTGGATGAGCTTGAGCAGGATGTTCTCGACGTCCTCGCCGACGTATCCCGCCTCGGTCAGCGCGGTCGCGTCGGCGATGGCGAAGGGCACGTTGAGCATCTTCGCCAGCGTCTGCGCGAGCAGCGTCTTGCCCGAGCCCGTAGGGCCGAGCAACAGGATGTTGCTCTTGGCCAGCTCCAAGCCGTCGTCTCTGCCCCGGTCACCGGACTGCACCCGCTTGTAGTGGTTGTAGACCGCCACCGAGAGCGCCTTCTTCGCCTTGTCCTGACCGATGACGTAGGCGTCGAGGAACTCGTAGATCTCCCTCGGCTTGGGCAGGTTGTCCCACTTGAGCTCGGAGGACTCGGAAAGCTCCTCCTCGATGATCTCGTTGCAGAGATCGATGCACTCATCGCAGATGTAGACGCCTGGACCGGCAATGAGCTTCTTGACTTGCTTCTGGCTCTTTCCGCAGAACGAGCACTTCAGCAGGTCTCCCCCGTCGCCGATGCGTGCCACCCCAGATACTCCTTTGCGTGGGACCGCCCTGCTCCGCGATCCGTATCCTCCGGACCCGGTCCGAACCGCTCAGGTTTCGACGTTACCGTCTTCTGGGCCCTCAGTGAGCCCCCTGGCGGCGAGTCGCACCGGAACGTGCCCAATTAGGCAGCGCTCCGGTGCGTCACATCTCGTCAGGAAGCAACCGCCTGAGCTCGCTTCTTCCGCGACGGGATGATGTCGTCGATCAGACCATACGCCTTTGCCTCGTCCGCGTTGAGAATTTTGTCGCGTTCGATGTCCTTCCGGACCTCAGCGGCGGTCTTTCCGGAGTGCTTCGCCAGGATCTCCTCGAGGAGGGAGCGCATGCGAAGGATCTCGCGGGCCTGGATCTCGATGTCGCTGCCCTGGCCGCCACCCTCGGTAGAGGGCTGGTGAATCAGCATCCGGGCGTTGGGAAGCGCGAACCGCTTGCCCGGCGTGCCGCCCGCCAGCAGCAGGGCCGCGGCGGAGGCGGCCTGCCCCAGGCAGACGGTCTGGATCTCTGGCCGGACGAACTGCATCGTGTCGTAAATCGCCGTCATGGCGGTGAAGGAGCCACCCGGTGAGTTGATGTAGATGCTGATGTCGCGGTCGGGATCGAGCGACTCCAGCGTGAGCAGCTGGGCCATCACGTCGTTGGCCGACGCGTCGTCGATCTGCACCCCGAGGAAGATGATGCGGTCCTCGAAGAGCTTGTTGTACGGGTTCATCTCCTTCACGCCATACGACGTGCGCTCGACGAAGGAGGGGAGAACGTAACGGCTCTGGATGTTCACTTCAACTCCCCCTAAGAGACAGGACCCTGCGAGGGCACCTGCCGCGCGCTGCGCACGACGTGGTCGATGAAGCCATACCCCTTGGCCTCGTCGGCCGTGAACCAGCGGTCGCGGTCGGAATCTGCCTCGATCTGATCGAGAGGCTGGCCGGTGTGGTAAGCGATGCGCTCGGCCAGCGTCTTCTTCACGTAAAGCATCTGCTCCGCCTGGATGGCGATGTCGGCGGCGGTGCCACCGATGCCCCCGGACGGCTGGTGCATCATGACCCTCGCGTGCGGCAGCCCGTAGCGCTTGCCCCGGGTGCCGGCGGTGAGCAGGAACTGCCCCATCGAGGCCGCCATGCCCATCACAACCGTGGAGACGTCATTCGGCACGTACTCCATCATGTCGTAAATCGCCATGCCCGCACTCACCGAGCCCCCCGGCGAGTTGATGTAGAGCGTGATGTCACGCTCGGGATCGTCGGCCGCGAGCAGCAGCAACTCCGCGCAGATGCGGTTGGCGATCTCGTCGTTCACCTCCTGACCGAGCACGATGATGCGCTCGCGCAGCAGGCGCTGGTAAAGCTGGTCCTCAAGCCGGAAGGACGAGCCGTTCTCACGGCCTCGCGACTCAGGCTGATAGAAGGTCGGCGGGCTGGTCACAGCGTCACCTTCCGATGCGTCGTAATCGATTGGCTTTGCTTGTGACCTTAACGCGCGGCGCACCTAGCTCATGCCCCGTCCGTGGACTGTTCGCTGACGGCGCAGGTGTCGGCAGGGCCCCGGATGGAACCTCCACAGGCCCGCGAACGTCGCGCTCGCGGACGAGCCGGCACAGCCTGTTCGCTGGATGAGGGCACGGACGCGGCGGCCGTTCCTGACATGCCTGAGGCCCTCGAACCGGTCAGGTTCGAGGGCCTCAGGATGT
Source organism: Nonomuraea sp. CX421 (assembly GCF_059358955.1). Taxonomy (NCBI): domain Bacteria; kingdom Bacillati; phylum Actinomycetota; class Actinomycetes; order Streptosporangiales; family Streptosporangiaceae; genus Nonomuraea; species Nonomuraea sp. CX421. The sequence goes on from NZ_JCADBK010000042.1 coordinate 6,004, forward strand.
CGTTGGAGGTGCTTACGCCTCGGACTTGTCCTCGGCCGGCTCCTCGGCGGCCTCTTCGCCGTTGATCTCGGCGTAGATGGCCTTGAGGTCGACCTCGTTGCCCTCGGTGTCGACGACCTTGGCGGCGTCGCCGACGACGGACTTGGCCTTGTCGCGGACGATCTCGACCATGGCCAGCGTGAGCTGGTCGTTGTCGGCCAGGTGCTGGGCCAGCTGGTTGGGCTGAACGCCCATCTCCATGGCGCGGCGGACGACGAAGTTGGTCAGCTCCTGCTCGGAGACGCCCAGCTCCTCAGACTTGACGATCTTGTCGAGCACGAAACCGACCTTGATGGCCTTGGTCGAGCCGGACTCGAAGTCGGCGAACCGCTCCTCTTCCGTCGTCTGGTAGAGACGGAAGAACGCGTCACGGCTGAGACCGCTCTCGGCGATCTGGTGGTCGAGGTTGTGCTTGCGCGCGTCGATCTCGGCCTTGAGCGCGCTGTCGGGGATCGGGATCTCGATCTTCTCCAGCAGCGTGTCGAGGGCCTTCTCGCGGGCCTGGACGACCTGGTCGATCAGCTTGTTGCGGCGGGACTGCTCGCGGATGCTCTCCTTGAGCTCGTCGAGCGAGTCGAACTCGCTGGCCATCTGTGCGAACTCGTCGTCGAGCTCGGGGAGGACCTTCTCCTTCACCGTCTTGACGGTGATGATCACGTCGGCCTCCTCGCCGGCGTTCTCGCCACCGACGAGCTCGGTCTTGAAGCTCTTCTCCTCGCCCGCGGACATGCCTTCGAGGGCGGCGTCGAGGCCCTGGAGCACCGAGCCGGCGCCGACCTCGTAGGAGACCTCGCTGGCCTGCTGCTCCTCGATGTTCTTGCCGTCGATCTCGGCCCGCAGGTCCATGACGACGAAATCGCCGGTGGCGGCCGCGCGCTCGACACCGGTCAGCGTGGCGAAGCGCTGGCGCAGTGCGTCGAGCTGGACGTCGATGTCGGCGTCGGAGACCTCGGCGGAGTCGACGGTGATCTCGACGCCCTGGTAGTCGGGAACGTCGAAGCTGGGCCGGATGTCCACCTCGGCGGTGAACTCGATCTGCTCACCGTCTTCGATCTTCGTGACCTCGATGTCAGGCTGGCTGACCGGGAACAAGTCGACCTCGTCGACGGCCTGGCCGTACAGCTTGGGCACCGCGTCGTTGAGGGTCTCCTCCAGCACCACCGCCCGGCCGAAGCGCTGCTCGATGATGCGGGCCGGGACCTTGCCAGGACGGAACCCGGGGACGCGCACCTGCTGCGCGACCTTCTTGTATGCCGCATCCATGCTCGGGCGCAGTTCGTCGAACGGCACCTCGACAGTGAGCTTCACCCGGGTCGGGCTGAGCTCCTCGACAGCGGTCTTCACGGGGTGGTCTCCTTGATCAAGCTTCGAGTGATCGCGGGCGCGTCCATTCGGTACGGCTCACGCGCCGCGCCCACATGAGCGACACTGGGGCATGCTCCGCCTCAGCGGGATCCAAGCGCCGTGCGCCAGTCTAGGGTAGATGCCTACCCGACAGCGACGCGACGAGCCTCAGAACTCTTCAGCGATCGACCGCAGCAACTCGACCGTCTCGTCCGGCGTGGTGCTGACGGCACAGAGCCGCTCCATCACCTCAGTGTACTTGTCGACGTCCTCGCGCTTGTCCAGGTAGAGGGCGCTGGCGAGCTGCTCGACGTAGACCACGTCGGGCAGATCCTGGTCAGGGAAGCGCAGGATGCTGAACGCGCCGCCCTCGGCGCTGTGACCGCCGAAACTGAACGGCATGATCTGGATCGTGATGGCCGGCTGGCGCATCAGCTCCATGAGGTGCTGGATCTGGGCCCGCATGACCTCGACGCCGCCGATCGGGCGGCGCAGCGCGGCCTCGTCGATGACCGCCCAGAAGATCGGCCCGCCGGACCGGTCGAGCACGCGCTGGCGCTCCAGCCGGAGGTCGACCCTGCGGGCGATCTCCTCGGCGCCGATGCCCGCCGCACCCGCCGTGACGACCGCCCTGGCGTACTCCTTGGTCTGCAGCAGGCCGGGGACGAACTGGACCTCGTACGTCCTGATGCGCGCGGCGGCCTCCTCCAGACCGACGTACGCCTGGAACCACGTCGGCAGGACGTCGTTGAACCTGTGCCACCATCCCGGCTCGTTGGCCGTGGCGACCAGGTCGAGCACCGCCGACCGCGCCTGTTTGTCATCCACCCCGTAGAGCGTCAACAGATCTGCCACGTCGCGTTCCTTGAACCCGACACGACCGAGCTCCATGCGACTGATCTTGGATTCGGACCCCCTGATCAGGTGGCCCGCCTCTTCGCGACTTACGCCCTTACCCTCTCTCAGCTTGCGCAGCTGAGAGCCCAGCAGGATACGCAGCGCCGTAGGGCCGGAACCCGGCGGGTTCTGCGTCACTCTGCCTCCTATCAAGGTCCGCACACACAGTGACACCTCTCCGGCGCGTATGACAAGGTCTCAACCTGGTGTCCGATTCGGTTAGCCACATCACTCAACGCGCTTGCTTCTGCACATTGCACCTGCACGTGCATTTGGGTCTTGCAGCGACCCGGAGTCGTGATCCATGATGGTCTAGTGCATATTGGCCAAACATGCACAAATTCGAGGCTATCTGGAGGTATCGGCGGGATGGTGGAGGACCCCTTGGCCACTGCCGATTGCCTGCAGATAACCCGTGAGGTCGGCTTCGAAACCCTCCTGACGGCACGCAAGCCGTACACGACCTCGTGCCCGTTACCTTTCCAGGCCGATTCCGTGAAGACCGCCCGGGACGTGACCCGCTCGACACTACGTGGGTGGGGCCTGCCCGAGCTGGGCGATGACGCCGCGCTGGTCGTGTCGGAGCTGGTGACCAACGCCGTCAGGTACGCGATGTACGCGCGCGGGCGCCGCGAGATCCAGCTGCTGCTGATGCGCGTGAGCCCGCACGTACTACTCGCCGTGGCCGACCCGAGCGACGAGGTGCCGCGGCCGAAGGAGCCCGACTTCATCTCCGAGAACGGACGCGGCCTTTACATCGTCGAGACCTACAGCCAATGCTGGGGCTGGGACGCGCTCGACCGTGGCGGCAAGGCCGTCTGGGCGCTCTTCCGCACCGAATCCTGAGCCGTGTCAGCGGGTTCGCCGACCTTTCCGCAGACCAGCGCGGCGCGGTGCTCCGGCCCTGGGTCGTCAGCAGCAGGTCGTTCACGCCTGGCCGCGGCCGGCCGCCGGTCTCCTGGAAACGACGGATGCGCTCGGCGTCCCAGAGGTCATGGACCTCGGGCCTCACGCCTCCCGGATGCTGACGGCGGCGCGGCGGTGACGAGGGACCTCGATCTCGTCGAGCAGCGCCACCGCGAAGTCCGCGTACGTGATCCTGCTGGCCGGGTCCGCATGGTCGGCGATCCGGTACCGGCCGGTGCGTGTGCCGGCATGGTCGAAGTCGCCCGCCGGCGCGACGTACGCCCAGTCGAGGTCGCATTCCTGAAGCACGGCGAGACCCGCCGCGTGGCCGAGGTAGAAGGCGCGGTACTCGTTGGGGTAACCGGGCTCGTCCATCAGGGGAGCACCCGACGCCCCAGGCATGATCGATGCCAGGCCGACCACCGCCAGCCGGCGCACGCCCGCCTTCACCAGACCGGTGGTCAGGGCGCGAGCCGACGCGGTGAAGAACTCGTGAGGTGACGCGGACAGGTCCACGGCAGCGCTGATGACCGCGTCATGGCCCGCGGACGCATCCGCGACGCTCGTCCCATCCGTGACGTCACCCGCCACCACCCGCACGTCGGTCAGATCGCTGTGACCCGCGGGGTCGCGCACCACTGCGGTGACCCGGTGCCCACGCCGGCGCGCCTCGACGACGGCCTGCTTACCGGCTCTGCCGCCCGCGCCGAAGACCACGATGTTCATGGCGAACCGCCTTTCACCAAGGCCGGATCCCGTCCGCCCGGCCGCTTCGACGGACGCTATCGAGGGCTGCGGTTACCGAGGGGATACCGGCTATCGTGAGGCCATGAGGGAACCGCTGCCCGCCGACATGTTCGACGAGCTGTGCCCGTCCTCGCTCAATCCGATCCGGTTCGGCGACAAGTGGGCGGCCCTCATCATCCGTTGCCTCGAGCACGGGCCGCGCCGGTTCTCCGAGCTGCGCGTGCCACTGAGCCGCGTCACCCCCAAGGTCCTCACACAGTCGCTGCGCTCCCTCGAACGGGACGGTCTGGTCAAACGCACCGTCTATGCCGGCGCCACCCCGCGTGTCGAGTACGAGCTGACCCCGCTCGGCCGTAGCCTGCTCGGGCCGATGGCGAGCGCCTGCGCCTGGGCGCAGGAACACTGGGACGAGTTGCTCGACGCCCGCGAGTCGTACGACGACAGCTCCCGTCTCGGCCGCGCCGGCTGACGCGTCCGCGTCGTCAACGCCAACACCGGAGAACTCCTGCGCGGGCTGATCCTCGATCCCCCGCGACTGCCGGCCTCAGGCGAACCCCGACAAGACGAAACCCTCGAACCCGCAGGTTCGAGGGTTTCCGATGTCCTGGGACATCACATGGTCGGGGCGACAGGATTTGAACCTGCGACTTCTTGCTCCCAAAGCAAGCGCGCTGCCAAGCTGCGCCACGCCCCGTCGCGCCGGTTACGCACGCGCTCCGCTCCTCCGGTACGCTTACGCCCTAACGCCGGATGAAGTCTAGACCAGACTTCGACCGGTTCGCGCGGACGTAGCTCAATGGTAGAGCCCTAGTCTTCCAAACTAGCTACGCGGGTTCGATTCCCGTCGTCCGCTCCACGCGTTAAGGCCCAGGTCAGGGAGACGATCCCAAGCCTGGGCCGCACTATTTTCCGATCGTGGAAGCCTGCGCCGGTGGCCCAGCCGATCTTCGGCGCGGAGCCGCCTGGGTGAGGACGATCGTTGGAGCAAGCTTTCCTGACACCCGACTCAGCGCGTGCGTCGCCATCAGTAGTGTCAGTGGTGTGTTCCGTGTCCGGGCGCGTTCCCTGCGCGGACGTGTCACGCTCTTCGCGATCATCGTAGCGGCGGTGGTGCTGATCCCCATCGGGATCGGCGCTGTCATCCTGACCAGGTCGATGATCCTGAGCAACGCCATCGACGACACCGTACGGGTGGCCGAGCGCGTCGCGGCCCAGGTGGAGCAGGGTACGTTCCCGCAGGGAGCGAACGTCCCGGCACCCCCCTTTCCCGTGAATCTCGTGCAGATCGTCTCGCCGGACGGGCGGATCGTGGCGACCAGCGACGAGGCTAGGACACTGCCGCGGCTGAGCAACCTGATGCCGACTCCGGAGACCCCCGTCCTCAGTGGCCGGTCCTGCTTGCCCGACAGGTGCGTCGTGGTGACCGCCGTGCGGCCGACGATCGCGTCCGGCTCACCCATCATCTATGTCGGGCGCGTCATGCCCGCGGCCTTGGTCACGCATACCCTGGACATCGCGGTGCTGGTCGAGACCGTGGCGCTCATCGGGCTCACCGGGCTCGCGGCGTGGCTGCTGATGGGCAGGGCCCTGCGACCTGTCGCGGTCATGGGTGCGGAGCTCGACCGGGTGAGCGCGAGCGACCTGAGCGCCCGGGTGACGCGGCCGCCGGGCGACGACGAGCTGAGCGCTCTCGCCGAACGGATCAACGGCACGCTGTCCAGGCTCGAACACTCCGCCGAGCAGCAGCGCCAGTTCGTCTCCGACGCCTCCCACGAGCTGCGTACCCCCATCGCGGGGTTGCGGGCGGAGCTGGAGAGCGCCCAGCTGTATCCGGACGACACTGATCTGCGCGAGTTGGTGGACAAGACCCTGCGTGACATCGACCGCCTGGAAATGATCATGTCGGACCTGCTGTTCCTGGCGAGGACAGGAGCGCGGGTGGATGTGGCCTGGGAGCGGCTGGACCTCGCGGAGCTGGTCCGCGAGGTGATGTCCACCCGCAGGGACAGGGTGCCCGTCCGGCTGGACCTCGCCGACGATGTGGCGGTCCACGGCGTGAAAGGGCAGCTGACCAGGGCGTTGACCAATCTGCTTAACAACGCCGAGCGCTACGCGGAGCACTACATCCGCATCGAGGTCAGCCGGAGGAAGGGCAAGGCGGTGATCGCCGTGGAGAACGACGGAATGGAGATCCCCGAAGGGGACCGCGAGCGGATCTTCGAGCCCTTCTCCCGGCTCGACACGGCACGCAGCCGCGAGGCCGGCGGCACGGGGCTCGGCCTGGCCATCGTGAAGAGCGTGGCGGTCGCGCACGCCGGCCACGCGCGGGTCGACGACTTCGCCGGTGGCGCGCGGTTTCTCATCTGCCTGCCCGCGGTCTGATCGGGCCCGGGTAGGGTCCCCTCCGTGCGCGTGCGACCCATCTCTCCCGAGGCGCTGGCGCGGGAGCTGGCCGAGCGGATCGACGGGCGCCCCCGAGGGGCATGGACGCGGGTGGCCGTCGACGGGGCTCCGCCCGCTCATCCCGGGCGGCTGGCCGACGCGCTGGTGGCTCCGCTCAGGCTGCGTGGCCGTCCGGTGCTGCGGGTGTCCGCCGCCGACTTCCTCCGGCCCGCCTCCCTGCGACTGGAGTTCGGCAGGACGGATCCGGACGCCTTCTACGACGACTGGCTGGACACCGGGGCGCTGGTCCGCGAGGTGCTCGCCCCGCTGGAGCCGGGCGGCTCGGGCAGAGTGCTGCCCGCCTTGTGGGACAGCCGGGCGGACCGGGCCTATCGCCTGCCGTACGAGACGCTGCCGCGGGACGGGGTGCTGATGCTCGACGGGACGTTGCTGCTCGGCAGGGGGTTGCCGGTGGAGCTGACCGTGCACCTGTGGCTGTCGGAGGCGGCGCTGGAGCGCGGCACCTCGGACGAGAATCGGTGGCGCCTGCCCGCCTACGCGCGCTACGAACGCGAGGCGCGGCCTCAGGACACCGCCGACGTGGTGATCAGGGCCGACCGTCCGGGCCGCCCCGCGCTCCAGGTTGACGGCTGATTCCCGTCCGGCGGCCTAGGTTGGCCGTATGACTCTCCAGTTCGGCTACTTCCTGGTGCCCGACGCCGCCGACCCGCTGGTCGAGTACGCCCGGCTCGCCGACGAGCTCGGCCTGGACCTGATCGGCGTACAGGATCATCCCTACCAGCGTAGATACGTGGACACCTGGACCCTGCTCAGCGTGATCGCCGCCTCGACCGGGCGGATCCGGGTCTTCCCCGACGTGGCCTGCCTGCCGTTGCGCTCGCCGGCCGTGCTCGCGAAGGCGGCGCCAGCCTCGACGTGCTGAGCGGCGGGCGGGTGGAGCTCGGGCTGGGCGCCGGCGCGTTCTGGGACGCCATCGAGGCGTACGGCGGGACGCGCCGGCCCCCAGGGAGGCGATCGGCTCCCTGGAGGAGGCGGTCGCCGTGATCAGGGCGGTGTGGAGCGGGGAGCGCAACCTGCGCTTCGCGGGTGAGCACTACCACCTGGCGGGGGCCCGGTCGGGGCCCGTGCCGGCGCATCCGATGGAGATCTGGCTCGGCGTGACACGATCTTCGCCGAGGAGGTCGTGCCGGAGGTTCGCCGTCAGGTAGCACTGGAACACGAGGGGTGACCGAGGCAGACTGGTGCGGTGATCCCGAACCACTGGTACAACATCGTTCCAGACCTTCCCGCCCCGCCACCGCCTCCGCTGCATCCGGCCACCCGGGAGCCGGTGGGGCCGGACGATCTCGCACCGCTCTTCCCCATGGAGCTGATCGCGCAGGAGGTGAGCACCGAGCGGTTCGTCGCGATCCCGCAGGAGGTGCTCGACGTCTACCGGCTGTGGCGGCCGACGCCGCTGCTGCGGGCGCGGCGGCTGGAGAAGTCACTGGGCACTCCCGCCAGGATCTACTACAAGTACGAGGGCGGCTCCCCGGCCGGCTCGCACAAGCCCAACACCGCCGTTCCGCAGGCCTATTACAACGCCCGCGAGGGCGTCCGCAAGCTGACCACCGAGACGGGCGCCGGCCAGTGGGGCAGCTCGCTGGCCTTCGCGTGCGCCCAGTTCGGCCTGGAGTGCGAGGTCTGGATGGTGCGGGCCTCCTACGACCAGAAGCCCTACCGCCGCTCGCTCATGCAGGTGTACGGCGCGACGGTGCACGCCAGCCCGTCACCCGTGACGAGTTCGGGCGCCAAGATCCTGGCCGACGACCCCGGCTCGACGGGCAGTCTGGGCATCGCGATCAGTGAGGCCGTCGAGGTGGCGGCGGCGGGCGATGACGTCCGCTACGCGCTCGGCTCCGTGCTCAACCATGTGCTCATGCACCAGACGGTGATCGGCGAGGAGGCGCTCCAGCAGTTGGAGGAGATGCCCGACGTGATCATCGGCTGCACCGGCGGCGGGTCCAATTTCGGCGGCCTCGTCTTCCCCTTCCTGCGCGAGAAGCTGGCCGGGAAGATCAACCCTACGATCCGCGCGGTGGAGCCCGATGCCTGCCCGTCGTTCACCCGGGGCGTCTACGCCTACGACTTCGGTGACACGGCCGGGTTCACGCCGCTGCTGAAGATGCACACGCTCGGCCACGACTTCGTGCCGGATCCGATCCACGCGGGCGGCCTGCGCTATCACGGGATGTCTCCGCTGCTCTCGCACATGTACGAACTGGGCATGTTCGAGGCGGTCAGCAGGTCGCAGAGCGAGTGCTTCGAGGCCGGTGTCCGGTTCGCCCGTACGGAGGGCATCGTGCCGGCGCCGGAGCCGACGCACGCGCTGGCCGAGACCATCGCCGAGGCGCTGCGCTGCAAGGAGACCGGTGAGGCGAAGGTGATCCTGACGGCGCTGTGCGGCCATGGCCACTTCGACCTGGCCGCCTACGACCGCTACCTGTCGGGGGCGATGGAGGACTTCTCGCTGCCCCAGGAGCGCATCGACGAGGCCCTCACGGGGCTGCCGGGTTAGGGTGCCGCCCGTGGTGAGCGCGTCTCGCCACGGGCGACCTGCCGTTCAACGCGCCGTGGGGCGCTTGCCGTGGTTGGCCTTCTTCTTCTTGCGAGCCTTGCCCTTGCGAGCGCGCCTGGCCATGGCCTCTCCTCGGTGATCGAGTGGGATGCGATCTCCAAAGTCTCGCGCCTCCGGGCTCGGCACAAGCGATCCATCGCTCCTAACATTCTTCAACATATCCATGTCATAATTTGGTGGAATCTGTTGGAAGGAGTGGGGCGTGCTCGCACAGCAGCGGCAGCAGACCATCCTTGAGCGCGTACGCGGCAGCGGTGGCGTCCGGGTGGCCGACCTCGTGCGCGAGCTCGGCGTCTCCGACATGACGATCCGCCGCGACCTCGAGGTGCTGGCCGAGCGGGGCCTGCTGGAGAAGGTGCACGGCGGCGCCACGGCCCTCGGCCCCGGCTCCACCGAGGAGCCGGGCTTCACCGCCAAGTCCGCCCGCCAGCAGCGGGAGAAGGACGCCATCGCGCGCCGCGCCGCCGGGCTGGTGCGACCGGGCACCGCCGTGGCGCTCTCGGCGGGCACCACCATCTGGGCGCTGGCCCATCACCTGGTCGGCGTGCCCGAGCTCACGGTCATCACCAACTCGATCCCGGTCGCCGACGTCTTTCATCGCAACCCGCGCGCCGACCGCACGGTCGTGCTCACCGGCGGGGTCCGCACTCCCTCCGACGCGCTGGTGGGGCCCGTGGCCGTGGCCGCGATCCGCCGCCTGCACGTCGACACGCTCTTCCTCGGGGTGCACGGGATGGGGGTGCGCGCCGGGTTCACCACGCCCAACCTGCTCGAATCGGAGACCGACCGGGAGCTGGTGGCCGCGGCGCACCGGCTGGTCGTCCCCGCCGACCACACGAAGTGGAACACCGTCGGCATCAGCACGATCGCCCAGCTGACCGAGGCCGACGTGGTCATCAGCGACGCGGCCCTGCCCGAGGACGCACGTCTTGAGCTGGCCGAGCGGGTCGGCGAGCTGATCATCGCAGAGGATTCGCAGTGAAACGGACCATCACCCACCTGGCCGACGGACGTGAGCTGATCTACTTCGACCGGCGCGACGACGCCGACCGGAGCGCGATCGACCGGCGGCCGCTCGATCCCCGGCCGGTGGCCTCGGAGCTGCGGTACGACCCGCTGACCGAGGAGTGGATCGCGGTGGCGGGGCATCGGCAGACTCGGACGTTCCTGCCTCCGGCTGACGAATGTCCGTTGTGCCCGTCGTCCGGCACGCGGGCCTCAGAGATCCCGGCGCACGACTATGACGTGGTGGTGTTCGAGAACCGCTTCCCCTCCTTCTCCGGAAATTTCGGCGCTTATGAGGATGTGGGCGGGTTGAGTGAGGTTCGCCCGGGGGTGGGGCGGTGCGAGGTGATGTGTTTCACCTCGGACCACTCCTCGTCGTTCTCGCGCCTGTCTCCCTCGCGGGTCGAGCTCGTCATGGAGGCCTGGGCCGACCGTACGGCCGAGCTGTCCGCCCTGGAGGGCGTCGAGCAGGTGTTCTGCTTCGAGAACCGGGGTGAGGAGATCGGCATCACGTTGACGCACCCGCACGGGCAGATCTACGCCTACCCGTACGTCACCCCCCGGACGAAGCTGCAGCTCGGCGCCGCCTCCCGCTACGCGGCCGGGCACGGGGGCGCCAACCTGTTCGCCGACGTGCTGGCCGCCGAGCGCGCCGCGGGGATCCGGGTGGTCGCCTCCAACGAGCTGTGGACCGCCTTCGTGCCGGCCGCCGCCCGCTGGCCGTTCGAGGTGCACGTGTATCCGCACCGGCGGACGCCCGACCTGGCGGCGCTGTCGGAGGAGGAGCGGGCCGCGTTCGCCCCGCTCTACACCTCGGTGCTGCGGGCGCTCGACGGGCTGTTCGACGTCGTCATGCCGTACGTCTCGGCCTGGCACCAGGCGCCCGTACGGCGGGACCGCGAGCTGGCCTACCTGCACCTGGAGCTGTTCAGCATCAGGAGGGCGCCCGGGAAGCTGAAGTTCCTGGCCGGCTCGGAGTCGGCGATGGGCGCGTTCGTCAACGACGTGTCGCCCGAGGAGGCCGCACGGATGCTTCGATCACAGGTAGATCACTAATTGATTTCTACTTAGAGTCGCATGACCTTCGTTTTACTACTAATATCCCTTCTGCACCGGCCATAACTGCCGTTGCGCGCCTAATCCCGGGCGCGTCGCCCGGGAACCGGGGACCCACCGCATCTGGGGTGAATCCACTTCGGTGGTAGGGCGACTCCCATGCCCGAACCCGTCAGCTAACCCGGTCGGCAGAGGGAGAGGACATCTTCGTGGCGGCTGCGCTCCCCACGCGTCTTGCCATCGGCCTCACCGCCGCCGCGGCACTGGCCTTCGGCTCAGCGCCCGCGTCGGCCGCGCCGAAACCCAGCGAGGCCCAGCTCCGGGCCGAGCTGAAGAGCCTGAACAAGAAGGTCGACAAGCTCATCGAGGCCTACAACCTCAAGCGGGTCGAGCTGGCCGAGGCCCGGCAGGCCGCGGCGACCGCCAAGGAACGGCTCGCCACCTCCGAAGAGGCCCTCACGACGGCCGAGAAGCGGGTCGCCGAGATCGCCCGGCTGCGCTACCAGAACGCCGAGCTCTCCCTGCCCAGCGTGCTGCCTCCCAGCAGCGGAGGCGGCGCGGCGGTGCTCGACCAGTTGACCGCCGAGCAGCAGGCCGTCGTCCAGGGCGTGGCCGACGCCCGGGACGAGAAGAAGCAGGCCGCCGAAGCCGCCACCGCGCTCACCGCCAAGGTCAGCGCCGACGCGACCAGCGTCGACCAGCAGCGCGACGAGGCCGAGGACCTCATCAAGGACATCGAGAAGAAGCTCCGGGATCTCATCCCGGTCAGCACCGGCCGGCGTTCCAACGGCACCTGGACACCCGAGCTGCCGTCCGGCTCGGACAACATCACCACCCGTACGCGTGCGATCCGGGCGTTGATCCAGAAGAACTTTGCGCTGCCGTACAGCGTGGGCTGCTTCAGGTCGGGTTCGAGCGGCGAGCATCCGCTGGGGCGCGCCTGCGACTTCATGATGAGCACGGGTGGTTCCATGCCGAGCGCGGCCAACTCGGCGCTCGGCGACCGCATCGCCGAATGGACCCTGCAGAACAGGGCCAAGCTCGGGGTCAAGTACGTGATCTGGAAGCAGCGCATCAACCACGGGTCCGGCTGGAGCGCCATGTCCAACCGGGGCAGCATCACCGAGAACCACTTCGACCACGTACACATCTCGATGCACTGAAGAGGGACGAACGGCATCTGACGCGCCACGCGCACCGACGACGAAGCCGATCGCACCGGTGGCTTCGCGCGCGAGCACCTACTCGACAGGCTGGCTGAGCAGTTGCGGCGCGGGTGTCCTGACCCGGTTCATCAGCCGTGCCGCCACCGAAGGGGACAGCACGCTCCCGCCCTTGGCGGCGGCCCGCGCTCCGTGCAGCAGGTCCTCCCGGGGAGCGTCCTTGAGCAGGTAGCCGATCGCGCCCGCCTCGATCGCCGGAAGGACGAGGGTATCCGGGCCGCCGGGCGGCGGCCCGGCGTTCGGCTAAATGCTTTGCCCGTAGCTGGCGCGCGCTGGGATGCTCGGCCGAGCAGGAACGGAGAGGAGACCGCGAAGTGGCCGTCACCGCGTCCGGCAGGCCGTCCGAGTCCGAGCCGGAAGTCCGCACGACGGCCGGCGTCCTCCGCGGCGGCCGCGAGGCGGGCCTGGCGGTCTTCCGCGGCATCCCGTTCGCCGAGCCGCCGGTCGGCGCCCTCCGTTTCGCCGCGCCACAGCCGCTGCGCGGCTGGGAGGGGGTGCGCCCGGCGGTCGCGTACGGCCCGCCGCCCCCGCAGTCCGGCCTGCTCGGGGCGTCTGAGGGCACCACCGGCGACGACTGGTTGACGGTCAACGTCTGGACACCGGAGCCGGATCCGGCGGCGGGGCTCCCGGTGATGGTGTGGATCCCCGGCGGCGGTTACGCCATGGGCCACTCCAGCCTCCCGGAATACGACGCCGGGCACCTGGCCGGCGGCGGAGCCGTGGTCGTGACCCTCAACTACCGTCTCGGCATCGAGGGTTTCGCGCAGATCGGCGGAGCCCCGGCCAACCGGGGGCTGCTCGACCAGGTCGCGGCCCTGCGGTGGGTGCGGGACAACATCAGGGGGTTCGGCGGCGATCCGGACCGGGTCACGGTCTTCGGGCAGTCGGCGGGCGGCGGATCGGTCGCCGCGTTGCTCGCCATGCCGCGCGCCGCCGGGCTCTTCTCGCGGGCGGTCGCGCAGAGCGTGCCGGGGACGTTCTTCTCCCCCGAGCTGGCCGCCGACATCGCCGCCGCCTGCGCCGCCGAGCTGGGGGTACGGCCCACGGTGTCCGGCCTGTCGGCGGTGGCCCCGGCCCGGCTGCCGGCCGCGGGCGACGCGATCTTCGCCAAGACGGTGCAGTGGCGGGAGCGCTGGGGGCAGATCACCCACCGGCCGATCCCGTTCGCACCGGTCGTCGACGGTGACGTCCTGCCGGTGACCCCTTGGCAGGCGCTGGCTGACGGCGCCGCCCGGAACATCGCGCTTCTCGTCGGGCACACGCGTGACGAGCACCGGTTGTTCAGCCTGATCGACGGCGTGCTCGGCCAGGTCACCCACGCGCAGACCGAGACCGCTCTGCGCATGCTCGCCCCCGGCCCGGACGGTGCGCGCCGATACCGCGAGGCCTTCCCGGCCGCGACCGACGAGGAGTTGTACGAGCTGGTCAACGCGGACTGGTTGTTCCGCATGCCGAGCCTCCACCTCGCCGACGCGCAGATCTCCGGCGGCGGCCAGGCCCACCTCTACGAACTGACCTGGTCCGCCCCGGGATTGGATGGCGCCCCCGGCGCCTGCCATGGCCTGGACGTGCCGCTCGTCTTCGGCAACCTGAGCAGCGGGCAGCCCTCCATGCTGATCGGCGACCCGCCCTCCCCGGCGGCGGAGGAGTTGTCCGCGCGGATCCGCGGGGCGTGGACGGCGTTCGCCGCTCACGGCGACCCGGGCTGGCCTCCGTACGACGCCGACCACCGACTCGCACAGCTCTTCGACACGCCGTCGACGGTCTCCGCCTACCCGGAAGAGACCTCACGGCTGCTGTGGCAGGACCACACCTTCCCGGCGCTCCCGCTGCTCGCGCGGTAAGGGAGCATTCGCACCACTGGAAAGCCTCTCCCCTGAACCCAGAGGACGTTCGCCGCGCAAGCGCCCTGAGGCGCGACGCCATCTTGCGGCTGGGGCCGCGCGTCGCCGAGGGGGCCTCTAGTCTCCCATCATGGCGATCAAGAACTCGCACTGCTCCTACTGCGGTCAGGCGTACACCCCTGACCAGGCATGGCCTCGGACCTGTTCCGGATGCGGCAACACCGGCTATCTCAATCCGCTGCCGGTCGCGGTGATGCTGCTGCCGGTGGACGGCCGCCTGCTGGTGGTGCGCCGTGACGTCGAGCCGGGCCGTGGTGAGCTCGCCCTGCCCGGCGGTTTCATCGACATCGGCGAGTCCTGGCAGCAGGCCGCCGTCCGGGAGCTCCGCGAGGAGACGGGGGTCGTCGTGGACGTGGCTGACGTGCGGCTCTTCGACGTGCTCAGCGCTCCCGACGGCACCGTGCTGATCTTCGCGCTGGGGGCGCGGATCGGCTCGGCCGACCTCCCCCCGATGGCGGCCACGGCCGAGACGACCGGCTGGTCGCTGATCGGCGGGCCTCAGGAGCTGGCTTTCACGCTCCACACCCGGGTCGTGGCGGAGTACTTCGCCCGCGAAACCACCGGACATGGCTGAGCGGAGTGCTTCGCCCGCGAAGCCGCCGAACACGGCTGACGGGAGCGACTTACGGCGGTGGCCGTCAGAGGGCAGGCCACGTGACCGTCAGGGCATGCGGGCGATGAGGGACTTGGGCGCGATCACGCGGTAGGCGTCGGCGACGATCTCCGCGATCTCCGCCCAGTCCACCTCGACGTCGAGATAGACGCCGAGCCAGCCCCGGTGGCCGACGTACGGCGGGCGGAAGAACCGGGCGGGGTCCTCGGCCACCAGCTCCTCCTGCACGCCGGGAGGAGCCGCGCACCAGAAGCCCAGCCGGTCGTCGTGGTGATGGTCTGCGTAGCTGACGAACGTCTTCCTGCCTCTGACGAACCAGGTCGGCTCGCCGTGGCTGAGTCGTTCGGTGGTCTCGGGCAGGGCCAGGCAGAGCCTGCGCAGCTCGTCCAGCGGATCCATCGGCGTCAGCCGGTGAGTCTGAGCGGATTGAACAGGTCGGCGTACACGAGCAGACCGGCCATGATGATCATGACGAAGGCCAGCGCGTAGGTGAGCGGCAGCACCTTGGCGATGTCGACGTAGGCGGGCTCGGGGCGCCGCATGATCCGGGCGTAGCCGCGCTTGAGGCCCTCCCACAGGCCGCCCGCGATGTGGCCGCCGTCGAGCGGCAGCAGCGGGATGAGGTTGAACATGCCGATCGCCAGGTTGAAGCCGGCCAGCAGGTTGACGAAGAAGGCGTACTTCTGGATGCCGGTCATGTCGGAGGCGAGGATCTCGCCGCCCATGCGACCGGCGCCCACGACGCCGACCGGGCCCTCGGGGTCGCGTTCCTGGCCCGAGAAGGCGGCGTGCCACACGCCGACCATCTTCTCCGGCAGCTTGACCAGCGAGACGGCCACCCTGCCGGTCAACTCGCCCATGTAGCCGACCACCTGGCCCATGCTCTGCTTCTGCATGACCTCGGTGGGCATGACGCCGAGGAAGCCGACGTTCTTCTCGATCGTCGCCGGGTCGTCGGGCTTCGGCCGGTCCTGGGTGATGAGCGTGACGTCGAGCGTCATGGGCATGCCGTCGCGCAGGATGCCGATCTTGACGGCGCCGGCGCCGTGTGAGCGGATTTGGCGGGTGGCGTCGTTCCAGGAGGAGACCGGCGAGCCGTTGAAGGAGACGATCTCGTCACCGGGCTTCATGCCCGCCTTGGCGGCTGGGGTGGGCTGGTCGGTGGATTTGCACTCGGTGCGCTGCTCGCCGGCCGGGATCACGCACGTGTGGGTCCGCGGGGACACGATCGGCGCGTAACCGGGCAGACCGATGCCGACCAGCAGGATCGAGAAGAACACGAACGCCAGCACGAAGTTCATCGCCGGGCCGCCGGACATGATGATGACCTTCTGCCACCACTTCTTCCGGTAGAAGACGCGGTCCTCGTCACCGGGCCGGACCTCTTCCTGAGCCACCTCTCGGGCGGTGTCGATCAGGCCCTGGAACGGGCCCGTCGAGGTGCCTCTGAGCTTGGTGGGGTCGTCGCCCGGCCGGGGCGGCAGCATGCCGATCATCCGGATGTAGCCGCCGAGCGGCAGCCACTTGACGCCGTACTCGGTCTCCCCCTTCCGCCACGACCAGGCCGTCGGCCCGAAGCCGACCATGTACTGGGGCACCCGGACGCCGAAGAGCTTGGCCGGCACGAGGTGGCCGATCTCGTGCAGTGCGATGGACACCATCAGCCCGATGAAGAAGATGGCGATCCCCAGGAGGAAGAGCCAGTCCATATACGCGCGCTCCAGGCCGGCGGAAAGGTCTTGACGGAATCAGACTAGTCGAACTCTCCACACCTGGATGGCTTGCGCACCCTTTGCGGAATCGCCAGACTGCGTTGACAGTATGAGATCAAACGATCACTCTGAGACAGAACGAAGGAGGGCGCCTTGATCCGGATTTTGGTCGCCGAGCACCTGCCGCTGGTGCGGCGCGGCCTGGTCGCCTCCCTCGACGCCGAGCCCGACCTGCGGGTCGTGGCCGAGGTGGGCAGTGCCGAGGACGTGCTGCCCGCGGCGCTCACCTGCGAGCCCGACACGGCGGTCATCGATCTGGATCTGCCCGGCTCGGGTGGCATTCCCGCCGTGACGCGGCTGCATGAGAAGGCGCCCGGCTGCCGGGCGCTGATCCTGTCCGCCCAGCCGACCCCTGGCCAGGTGCGCAGCGCCCTGGCCGCGCACGCGCTCGGTTTCATGAGCCTCGACGTCGCTCCCGAGCAGCTGGCCGAGGGCCTGCGGCAGGTCGCGGCGGGTCGCCGGGCGATCGACTCGGAGCTGGCGATCGCCGCCCTGCAGTGCGCCCCCAACCCGCTGACCAGGCGCGAGCTCGACGTGCTGCGCATCGCCGCCGAAGGCGCCGGGTCGGCGGAGATCGCCGACCAGTTGTTCCTGTCGGTCGGCACCGTGCGCAACCACCTGTCGCGGATCATGTGCAAGACCGGCGCGCGCAACCGCCTCGACGCCGTACGGATCGCCAGCGACTCAGGCTGGCTCTGACCGCCACGAGCGGGCCGAACCCCGGACGGAGCCGCGCCGCTCCCCCGGGGCTCGGGCTCATGGGCAGAGCGTTACGAGAATCCCAGGACTCCGGCGCACCGGCCAGTGACCACGATCATGGTTGGGCCATGGGGTCGGTCATGGTGCGACCCATGTTGTTCGTCACTACAGGGCACCACAGGGCTTGCCACGCGGGCGCTACGGGCGCCAGATGAGCACCAGCGCGCAGTCGTCGTTGTGGCCCGACGACATGACGTTGACCAACGCCCGCGCTCCGTCGCGGAAACCCGACGGCAGCAGCCGCTCCGCCTCGCCGAGCAGCTTGTCGAGCCCGGCGTCGATGTCGCGGCCGGGCTCCTCGATCAGCCCGTCGGTGTAGAGCAGCAACGCGTCACCCTTGCGCAGGGTGCCGCTGTCGGGCTCGCAGTGCAGGTCGGGCACCACGCCGAGCACCACGCCCTTGGCCGTGGCGACCTGCCAGTTGCCGGTGCCCGCGTCGAACTTCACCACCGGCGGATGACCGGCCGAGGTGATCGTGTAGGCGCCCGTCGCCAGGTCGAGCCGGACGTGCACGGCGGTCACGAACCCCTCGTCGCCGCGCTGGCGGTGGAGGTAGGCGTTGCAGGCCGGCAGGAAGTCGTCGACCGAGCCGAGCAGCCCGCCGAAGGTGCCCGAGAGGAGCAACGCTCTGGTGCCCGCGTCGACGCCCTTGCCCGACACGTCGACCAGGGCGATCTCCACCTTGTCGCCGTCGCGCATGGAGACCAGGAAGTCGCCCCCGAAGGAGGACCCGCCCGCCTGTTTGAGCACGACCTTGGCGCCCCAGTCCTTGGGCAGCGCGGGCAGCTCTCCTTGGCTCTTGAGCCGGTCGCGCAACTCCAGCAGCATCGCGTCTCCGCGCAGCCCCTGCACTCCGAGCTTGCCCCGGGTGCGGGCCATGAGCACGGCCAGCACGGTGGTGAAGCCGATGGTCACCATGAGTCCGAGCCCGATCCGGCCCACGCCGAGGGTGACGGCGATGTAGCCGAGCGCGACGGCGACCGCCACCAGCAGCTTGGCCAGGCTGGCGAGGCGCAGTTGCAGCCCGCCGAGCAGGGTGATGAGGATGAGCAGCGAGGGCGAGAACCACTCGGTCGACACCCGGGCGGCCAGCAGGCCCACCAGGAGCGTCAGCACGGTGAGGGTGACCAGCAGGTTGCGGTCGCGGGCCAGCGGCCCTCTGCGGAGGAACCGTACGGCGGACACCAGGAACGGCACCCGTACGAGGAGCGCACGGAGCCATGGCGGGATCAGCGGCGCCGGACGGGAACTCATGATGCGCCTGACTGTAGCGGTCTGGCCCGGCTTTGGGCAGCCCACTTGACCAACACCTTGATCATCTCGCCTGATAATCGGTGGCCCTCACTTCGGACCGCTCATACGGTGGACGGATGACGTATCCGATCCGTCCGGTTGACGAGGCCGACTGGCCGGCGTTCGCCGAGGTGCTCTCCGAGGGGTTCGGCTGGACGCCGCATCCGCAGCAGTCCGCACGGTACAAGGCGCAGACCGAGTTCGACCGCACCCTGGCGGCGTTCGACGGTGACGTGGTCGCGGGCGTCACGGCCGTCTTCAGCCTGACGATGACCGTGCCGGGCGGTCAGCTCCCGGTCGGCGGCGTGACGGGCGTCAGCGTCCTGCCCTCGCACCGCCGCCGTGGCGTGCTGTCCGCGCTGATGCGCCGGCAGCTGAACGACATCCGCGAGCGGGGCGAGGCCGTCGCCGCCCTCTACGCCTCGGAGTCTTCGATCTATGGCAGGTTCGGCTACGGCAGGGCCGCCGGGGAGCTGTCGTTCCGGATCCAGAAGCACGGGTCGGCCTTCGTCCGCAACGCTCCCGTCGACCCGTCGCTGCGGCTCCGGGTGGCGAGGCCGGCCGAGGCGAGGGGCGACTTCGAGCGGCTGTTCGCGTCGATCGCGACCCGGCGCCCCGGCCGCTACCTGCGCCACGAGCACTTCTGGACGGGCCTGCTGGCCGACGAGGAGATCGACCGGCGCGGTGACGGCATGCTGCGTTCGGTGATCGCCGAGGACGACGGGGGCGTGCGCGGCTACGCGCTGTTCCGGATCAAGGCGAGCTGGGACTCCAACGGCGTGCCCGACGGCGAGCTGCGGCTGCATGAGCTGGAGGCGTCCGATCCGGCGGCGTACGCGCTGCTGTGGCGCAGCGTGCTCGACCGTGACCTGGTCTCGCGGGTGGAGGCGGGAGGCAGGCCGGTCGACGACCCGATCACCGCGCTGCTGGCCGATCCGCGGCAGCTGCGCGCGTCGTGGGCGGACGAGCTCTGGGTCCGGCTGGTCGAGGTCGACCGGGCGCTGACCTCGCGGTCCTACTCGGCCCCCGTCGATGTGGTCATCGAGGTCGAGGACGACGTGTGCCCGTGGAACGCCCGCCGCTGGCGGCTGAGCGCCGATCCGACGGGCGCCGAGTGCAAGCCGGTCGAGGACGAGCCCGACGTGACGCTGCCGGCCGCCTCGCTCGGCTCGGCGTACCTGGGCGACGGCCTGCTCACCACCGAGCTCGACGCCGGGCTGCTGCGTGAGCACTCGCCCGGGGCGGTGCGGGCGCTGGCCACGGCGATGTCGTGGAGCCCGAAGCCATGGGCGGGGCTGACCTTCTGACGTAGGCTCCTGAGCATGGCGCTGCAGAGTTTGCAGATCACGGCGGTCACCGCGATGCGCGCGCGCGACGTGTCGAAACCGTCGAGGGAGCAGCAGGAGGCCGCCGACCGGCGGCCCCTGCGCGACGAGATGCCGCGACGCGATCCCAAGCGTCGCGGAGGTTAGGGCAGCGAGGGCAGCTGGCCGATGGTCTCGTAGGTCTCGACCTGGGCGATGCGCCGGCTGTGGCGCTCGGCGCCGGAGAAGGGCGTGGCCAGGAAGGTCTCGACGAACCTGGTCGCGTCTTCGGTGGAGTGCATCCGGGCGCCCACGCTGACCACGTTGGCGTTGTTGTGCTCGCGGGCGAGCTTGGCCGTCTCCTCGCTCCAGACCAGGGCGGCGCGGATGCCGCGCACCTTGTTGGCGGAGATCTGCTCACCGTTGCCGGACCCGCCGATGACCACGCCCAGGCTGCCCGGATCGTCGGCGACGCCCTCGGCGGCCCGCAGGCAGAACGCCGGATAGTCGTCCTCGGCGTCGTAGACGAAGGGACCGCAGTCGGTCACCTCGTGGCCGTGGTCCTTCAGCCAGGACACGAGATGGTTCTTGAACTCATAGCCGGCATGGTCGGCACCGATGTAGACGCGCACGGCTCCAGTCTTCCACAGCGCCGTCCATCGGACTCCCGGCGCGTGCGCTCTGGCTAGAGTAAGGGGTCCTGACCTTACTCACTCCTTACGGAAGCAGAGCACCCATGCGTGAGATCCGTGTGATCGGCGACCCGGTCCTGCGCACGCCCGCGGAGCCCGTGGAGGGCTTCGACCGCGAGCTGCGCCGCCTGATCGACGAGATGTTCGAGGCGATGTACGCGGTGGACGGTGTCGGCCTGGCCGGCCCGCAGATCGGCGTGTCCCGGAGGCTGTTCGTCTACGACATCAGCGGCCGCAAGGGGCACGTGGTCAACCCCGTGCTGACCGTGGACGACCCGGAGGAGATCGTCGACGAGGAGGGCTGCCTGTCCGTCCCCGACCGGCGGGCGGGCCGGCCGTCCTACGCCCCGGTCGCGCGGGCCTCCGGGGTGACGGTCGAGGGCTTCGACCGGCTGGGCCGGCCCGTACGCGTGAAGGCGCGCGGTTCGCTGGCCCGGTGCTTCCAGCACGAGACCGAGCATCTCGACGGCAGGCTGTACCTCGACCGGCTGTCCAAGAGTGAGGCCCGCAAGATCATGCTGAAGGCGTAGGTTGGCGGCATGACCTCACTCTCGACACTCTCGGGCATGGGCGCGCTGGTGACCGGAGGCTCTCGCGGCATCGGCCGGGCCATCGTGGAGCGGCTGGCCGCCGACGGGGCCGACGTGGTGTTCAGCTACCACACCAGCACCGAGGCGGCCGAGCGGGTGGCCGCCGAGACGGGCGCGCTGGCCGTACGCGCCGACCAGGGCAGCGAGGAGGACCTCGCCCGGCTGTTCGCCATGGCGGAGAAACGGCTGCCGGGCGTCGACATCGTGGTCAACAACGCGGCCGAGGGCGGCCAGGCGCCCATCGCCGACGTGACACGCGAGACCTACGAGCGGGTGTTCGCGGTCAACGCCCGCGCGACGTTCCTGGCCATCCAGTGGGCGGGCAGGGTGATGCGTGACGGCGGCCGGATCGTCAACATCTCCACCCTCAACACCGCGCTGCCCGCGCCCGGCATCGCCCTCTATGCGGCGAGCAAGGCGGCGGCCGAGCAGTTCGCCAAGGTGGCTGCGCGCGAGCTGGGAGAGCGCGGGATCACCGTCAACATCGTCTCGCCCGGCGCCACCGACACCGAGATGCTGCGCGCCGGCAACCCGCCGGAGGCGCTGGAGCAGGCGTCCGGTTTCACCGCGTTGCGGCGGCTCGGCCGGCCCGACGACATCGCGGCGGTCGTCGCCTTCCTCGCCGGGCCCGACGGCCGGTGGATCACGGGGCAGAACCTCCTGGCCACCGGCGGCATGCTCCTGTGATGGCCGTGGCGGCCGGACGTGATTCATCGCCGTGCCGGCCGGACGTGTCAAGGGGCGTGGCGGCCCGGACGGGCCGCCACGACTGTCACAGCTGCAGGGACTTGATCTCGAGGTACTCGTCGAGACCGTGTTCGCCCAGCTCGCGGCCCACGCCTGACTGTTTGTAGCCGCCGAACGGCGCCATCGGGTTGAACTTGCCGCCGTTGATCATCACCTGACCGGTGCGAAGGCGCCGGGCCAGGGCGACGGCTCGCTCCTCGGTGGCGGACCAGACCGCTCCGGACAGGCCGTACCTGGTGCCGTCGGCGATCCGGACCGCCTGGTCCTCGGAGGTGTAGGGGATGATCGACAGCACCGGACCGAAGATCTCCTCCTGTTCGATCGTCATGCCGGGCTCGACCGCGGCGAAGATCGTCGGCTCGACGTAGTAGCCGCGGTCCAGGGGCGGCTCGGTGCCACCGGCCACCAGCCGGGCGCCCTCCTCCTGGCCCCGGTTGATGTAGTGGACCACGCGGTCGCGCTGGGTGGCGGAGACGAGCGGGCCGACCCGGGTGGCCTCGTCGAACGGATCGCCGACGGTGTATTTGCGCGCCGCCTCGACGGCCAGGCCGACGGCCTCGTCGTACTGGTCGCGGTGGACGATCATGCGGGTCCACGCGGTGCAGGTCTGGCCGGCGTTGACGAAGCAGTTGGCGACGCCGACCTTGACGGCCACCCCCAGATCGGCGTCGGGCAGGATGATGTTGGCGGACTTGCCGCCCAGCTCCAGCGCGACGCGCTTGACCGTCTCGGCCGCCAGCGCGGCCACTCTGCGGCCCGCGGCCGTCGAGCCGGTGAAGGAGATCATGTCGACCTCGGGGTGCGCGGCCATGGCCTCGCCCACCACCGGGCCTCGCCCGCTGACCAGGTTGAACACGCCGGGCGGCAGCCCGATCTCGTGGAAGATGTCGGCCAGCGCGTAGGCGGCGAGCGGCGCCACCTCACTCGGCTTGAGGACGACCGTGCAGCCCGCGGCCAGCGCCGGGGCGACCTTGCAGATGATCTGGTGCAGCGGGTAGTTCCACGGGGTGATCGCCGCGACCACGCCGACCGGCTCCTTGACCACGAGCGAGTTGCCGACGCGCGACTCACGCGGGTGGCTCTCGGCCAGTTGGGCGTAGGAGGCCAGCACTCCGGCGGGCATCAGGGTCTGCACCTTGAGCGCGAAGCCGAGCGGCGCGCCCATGTCGCTCGCGATCGTCCGCGCGACCTCGTCGGCGCGCTCCTTCAGCAGCTCGGCGGCCGCGGCCAGGAGTTTGCCCCGCTCGGCCGGCGCGGTGGCCGACCAGGAGGCGAAGGCTTCTCGCGCGGCCAGGACCGCTCGCTCCACGTCGTCAGGGGAGCCCGCGGGCACCCGATCGATGATCTCCTCAGTGGCCGGGTTGACAACGTCGATCGCCTCACCCGAGGCCGAAGCGGTCCAGGCACCGCCGATGTATAGCTGACGCATGGCCCCCATCCTCGCGCGCCTGCCGTCGCAAAGCGAGGACAGGCGCTTGACGCACCCTTTTCTGCAGAGTAAAGGTATGAGCCCGGGATTGAGGGGATTGTTCCGAACTCAGTCGAAGGTCAGCGGGCGGGTGCGGGAGCGCTTGATCTCGAAGAAGTCCTCGAAGGCGGTCACCAGGAGCACGCCGTCCCAGAGGCGGCCGGCCTCCTCACCGCGCGGCACGCGGGTGATGACGGGGCCGAAGAAGGCGTTGCGGCCGACCCGGATGACAGGGGTGCCGACCTCCTGGCCGACCAGGTCGATGCCGGTGTTGTGCGACTCGCGTACGGCGGCGTCGAACTCCTCGGAATCCGCGGCCGCGACCAGCTCCGGGTCGAGCCCGACGGCCGCGAGCGACTCACCGAGGACGGCGCGCAGTTGGCCGGGCTGCTTGTTGCGGCCCTCGTTGTGCAGGCGGGTGCCGATCTCGGTGTAGAGGGGGCCGATCACGGACTCGCCGTACTTCGCCGCGGCGGCGGTGATCACCCGGACCGGCTCGATGGCCTTGGCGATCCCCTCACGGTAGGCCTCGTCGACGTCCTTGCCCTCGTTGAGGACGGTGAGGCTCATGATGTGCCAGCGCGCCTCGATGGGCCGCACCTTCTCGACTTCGAGCAGCCATCGTGACGTCAGCCAGGCGAACGGGCAGAAAGGATCGAACCACAGGTCCACAGGAGTCTTCGCAGTCATGTGGGGCCATAACCTGGGGGAGCCCGTCTCCTATTCCCAGCGTGGCAGGATACCGGCATACCCCAACGAAGTGGTGCAAAGGAGCGGAATTTGGCAGGCAATCTGACCCGGGACGAGGCTCGCGAGCGTGCTCGGCTGCTGGATGTCGAGTCGTACGAGGTCGCGCTCGATCTGACCGAGGGCGACGAGCGCTTCGAAAGCGTCACGACGGTCCGTTTCACCACCGACAGACCCGGCGCGTCCACCTTCATCGACCTGCACGGCGCCCAGGTGCGGCAGGTCGCGCTCAACGGAGTCGAGCTCGACGTCTCCGCCTACGACGCCGACAAGGGCCGCTTCCCGCTTCCCTCGCTGGCCGCGTCCAACGTGCTGCGCGTCGACGCCGACTGCGCCTACATGCGCAGCGGTGAGGGTCTGCACCGGTTCGTCGACCCCGTCGACCAGCGGGTCTACCTGCACAGCCAGTTCGAGACGGCCGACGCGCACCGCATGTACGCCTGCTTCGACCAGCCCGACCTCAAGGCCTCCTTCGAGCTGACCGTGCTGGCGCCGGGCGACTGGGAGGTCGTCTCCAACGCCGCGGCGTCGTCGGTCGAGGACCTGCCCGCCGAGGGTGGCAGGCACGGGGCCGTGCAGCCCGCCAAGCGCTGGCGGTTCCCCGCCACGCCGGTCATGTCCACGTACATCACCGCGCTGGTCGCCGGGCCGTACCACAAGGTGACGGCGGAGCACGACGGCATCCCGCTGGGCGTCTACTGCCGCGCCTCGCTGGCCGAGCACCTCGACGCCGACAACATCCTGGAGGTCACCCGGCAGGGGTTCGACTTCTTCCACCGGGTGTTCGGCGTGCGCTACCCGTTCGGCAAGTACGACCAGCTGTTCGTGCCCGAGTTCAACGCGGGCGCGATGGAGAACGCCGGCTGCGTGACCTACCTCGAGGACTACGTCTTCCGCTCCCGCGTCACCGACGCCGTGGTCGAGCGGCGGGCCGAGACGATCCTGCACGAGATGGCCCACATGTGGTTCGGCGACCTGGTCACCATGCGCTGGTGGGACGACCTGTGGCTGAACGAGTCGTTCGCCACCTACATGTCCGTGCTGGCGCAGGCCGAGGCCACCCGCTGGGGCAAGGGCGCGTGGACCACGTTCGCGAACGTGGAGAAGTCCTGGGCCTACCGCCAGGACCAGCTGCCCTCCACGCACCCGATCGCCGCCGACATCCCCGACATGCAGGCGGTCGAGGTCAACTTCGACGGCATCACCTACGCCAAGGGCGCCTCGGTGCTCAAGCAGCTGGTCGCCTACGTGGGGCTGGACAACTTCCTGGCCGGCGTGCGCGACTACTTCACCGAGCACGCCTGGGGCAACACCGAGCTGAAGGACCTGCTCGGCGCCCTGGAGCGGACCTCCGGCCGCGACCTGTCGTCCTGGTCGAAGGAATGGCTGGAGACCGCCTGGGTCAACACGCTGCGCCCGTCGTTCACCGTCTCGCCCGACGGCCGGTTCGAGCGCTTCGAGGTGCTGCAGGAGGCACCGGCCGACTACCCCACGCTGCGCTCGCACCGTGTCGCCATCGGCCTCTACTCACTGGCCGACGGCGTGCTCACCCGGACCAGGCGGGTCGAGCTGGACGTGGTGGGCGCCCGCACGGTCGTGCCCGAGCTGGCCGGCGAGCGGCAGCCCGACCTGGTGCTGATCAACGACGACGACCTGACCTACGCCAAGATCCGCCTGGACGAGCGCTCGCTCGGCACGCTGGTCGCGGGGGGCATCACCGGCTTCACCGAGTCGCTGCCCAGGGCCCTGTGCTGGTCGGCGGCCTGGGACATGACGCGTGACGGCGAGATGTCCACCCGCGACTACGTCAGGCTGGTCGTCTCGGGCGTGGGCACGGTCAAGGACATCACGGTGCTGCAGGCGGTGCTCCGGCAGGCGCGGCTGGCGGTGCAGCAGTACGCCGACCCGGCCTGGCGGGCCGAGGGCCTCGCCCTGCTCTCCGCCGAGCTCAGGTCGCTGCTGGCCACGGCCGAGCCAGGCTCCGATCACCAGCTGGCCTACCTCCAGGCCTTCGCGCCGGTGGCCACCTCGGCCGAGGACCTCGCCGTGCTGAGCGCCATCCTCGACGGCTCGGACGTCCCCGAGGGGCTGAGCGTCGACGCCGACCTGCGCTGGACACTCGTCCACGCGCTGGTCTCCGGCGGCCGGCTCGGCGAGGCGGACATCGCCGCCGAGCTGGAGCGCGACCCCACCGCCACCGGCGAGCGGTCCGCGGCGCTGTGCCGCGCGACCATCCCGACGGCCGAGGCCAAGGCCGCCGCGTGGGAGACGATCGTGGGCGGCAAGCTGGCCAACCACATCGCCCGCACCACGGTCAGCGGCTTCCAGGACCCGCACCATCCCGAGCTGCTGGAGCCCTACCGCGAGGCCTACTTCGCCGAGGTCGGGCGGATCTACCAGGAGTGGACGTTCGACCAGGCGCAGACGTTCGCGGTCGGGTGCTTCCCATCCCTGCTGATCGAGCCCGAGACTGTCGCGGCGGCCCAGGACTACCTGGCCACCGCCAAGCCGCCCCAGGCGCTGCGCCGGCTGATCCTCGAAGGCGCCGACGGGGTCAGCCGCGCCCTGCGCAACCGGGCCAAGGACGCCTCCTAGGCACCCTGACCGGGCCCCGGCCGCGCGCCGCGACCGGGGCCCCGCCGGTTTCGCCCGGTAAGTCGTGGGAGGGGCGAGGCCCGCCCACGGAAACGGCGATCGCATCGAAGACGCGATGTTAGCCTCGGAAACGTGTTCGGCCCCGGGACCACGCTCAACGATCGCTACGTGCTGACCGACCGCCTCGGCGGTGGCGGCATGGGCGAGGTGTGGCGCGCCGACGACTCCGTGCTCGGCCGCACCGTGGCCATCAAGGTGATGATGCCCGCGCTGGCCGAGAATCCCGCGTTCGCCCGGCGTTTCCAGAACGAGGCCAGGGCCATGGCCACGCTCCGGCATCCCGGCGTGGTCGACGTCTACGACTACGGCGCCTGCGAGGTCGACCAGCGCCGGTTCAGCTTCCTGGTGATGGAGCTCGTCCACGGCGAGTCGCTCGACCACGTGCTGCGCCGGGGTCCGCTCGGCCCCGACGCCACCATGCGGCTGGTCGCCGAGGTGGCCGACGCGCTGGCCGCCGCCCACGCGCAGGGCATCGTGCACCGCGACGTCAAGCCGGCCAACCTGATGATCCGGTCCGACGGCCGCGCCGCGCTCACCGACTTCGGCATCGCGCACTCCGTCTCGGCCGGCCAGCTCACGGCCACCGGCACGATGCTGGGCTCGGCCGCCTACTGCGCTCCCGAGATGGCCATGGCCGGCGACGTGACCCCCGCCGTCGACCTCTACTCCCTGGGCGTGGTGGCCTACGAGTGCCTGACCGGGCGGCTGCCGTTCCAGGGCGACACTCCCGTACAGATCATCTACAAGCACCTGCACGCGCCCGTTCCCGAGCTTCCCGCCGACGTGCCGCCGGGGCCTCGCCGGCTGGTCGAGAGGGCGCTGGAGAAGACGCCCGAGCGACGCTGGGCCTCGGCCAACGAGGTCGCTCTGGCGGCGCGCCAGGCCATGGGCACGGCCGCCTCGTCGGCTCCGTCCGCCTCGCACGCGTTCGCGCCCGCAGCGGCTTCGGCAGGGGCGTCGGCCACCGCGCCCGGCGTGGCTGACGGCACGGAGCACAGCACGCTGCCGGGCGCCGAACACGACGCGCCGCACGTGGTGCCCGAGGCGCGGTCCGGCACCCGGCGCCGGGTCCTGACCGCCGGCCTGGCGATCCTCACCGCGATCGTGGCGACCGTGGCGGTGGCGGGTTCGGTCTGGATACGTTCTGACAGCGCCGCCGAGCCGGTCACCGTTCCCCCTGCGGTGTCGACTAGTCAGACGCCGTCGCCGGGCGTGACTCCGAGCAGCGGGCAGCCGGTACGACAACAGCAGCAGGCGCCGCCGACGAAGGGCTCCTCGGCTCCCGTCGTGACGGCCACCACTTCCCCCTCGGCCACGCCGAGCGCGACGCCCACCGGCGAGCCCGAGCCGACCGGCAAGCCCACCACCTCGCCGCCTGAGCCCGAGCCGACCGAGGAGCCGCCGTCCCCCGGTCCGCAGGAGCCCGAGCCGACAGCCGAGGAGCCCAAG
Source organism: Nonomuraea sp. CX421 (assembly GCF_059358955.1). Lineage (NCBI taxonomy): Bacteria > Bacillati > Actinomycetota > Actinomycetes > Streptosporangiales > Streptosporangiaceae > Nonomuraea > Nonomuraea sp. CX421. The sequence goes on from NZ_JCADBK010000042.1 coordinate 34,234, forward strand.
CCGACCGGCGACATCCAGTGCATCCGGGAGCCCTGCCCCTGACCTCCGGCGTTCCGCCGGCCCTCCAGGGCCGTGAGAAGGTGATCAGGTGGACTCGACTCGCGACCTGTTCATCGCACTGGCCCGCCGCTACGCGTTCGCCGATCTGGGGGCGCTGGCGCCTGATCCCGAGGTCGCCGACGTGTGCGACTTCGGGCAGCGGCTCCTCTCCCTCGACGCCGAGGACTTCGCCGTCGAGGCGCGGTCCGTGCCGGCCGCCCTGAGGCGGAGCGCCCGGGCGTGCCACATGCCGCAGACCGCCCGCGAGCAGCCGCGCGGCGCACTCGAGTCGCTACGGCCCGCCTACCGGCTGCTGCTGGAGGTGATCGCCGTCCGCTGGCACCGCCGCGAGCTGAGCCCCATGATCGCCGCCGTGCACATCGCCGGCGAATACCTTCCGTTGCTGGCGTTCGAGCCGCAGCTCGGCCACGCGGGTGATCCCGCGCGGTGGCCCGAGGGCCTGAGCGCCCCGGGCAGCAGGTTCGGCGTGATCGGCGACCGCGACTGCGACCACACCAAGTCCGAGCAGTCCGCCACCAACCGCACCCTCCGGGTGTCGATCGAGCCGCCCGAGGGCTGGCGCGCCTACTTCGACCGCCAGCACAGCCAGGTCGCCGGCGCGGTGGCCGTCTGCCTCTCCACCTGCCGCAAGCCGTGTACGGCGATGCACTGGATCGAGCCAGAACCACGCGCCGACCTGGGCGTTCGCGCCCGCACCGCGCTGGCCTTCGCCGAAACCCCCCTCGTACGGCTCCGCCACGCGGCACCCGTCGGCCACGGCTTCGGCGTGCCCTCACCGGAGGAGGTGCTCGACGCCTGGGAGCGCAGCCGGGCGGTGCTCGACAAGAGCGAGGTCGGCGCGGCGGCGCTCAAGGACGACGGTTTCCCCCTGCCGGGCCTGCCCTCGCTCTTCTCGGCCATCGCCGCCACGCCCATCGCTCCGGCCACGCTGCTCGACGGCGTCAGCCGGCACATCGTCGGCCTCCTCGAACGCCTGCCCGGCTAGCCGCAATGCCGGGTAGTTAAGGTGCTTGGGCGGTTGTCGAGTCAGGTTTGTTGAGGATCTCGGTGTGGACGACTGTCCG
>NZ_JCADBK010000043.1:0-30079 GCF_059358955.1 Nonomuraea sp. CX421
GGTGTGGGAGAGTAGGTCACCGCCGGACAATTGTTTGAGAAGGGCTCCACCGTTGGGTGGGGCCCTTCTCGCGTTTCAGGGGCGGTGACGCGGAGGCTGTCGCGGTTGTCGCGCGACGGCTTGTTGAGGACCGAGTAGTCCTCGGACACCTGCATGGCGACCAGATACTGACCTTCTCCGCGGACACGCAACCAACTGGCGAGCCATGGCGTGCCTTCGGGCACCCAGTAGTAGGGGGCGTGGCGGCCGCCGGCGTCGTCGAAGACGTTGGCCCCGGGCATGACGGTGAGATCGGGATCCTTCTCGGTGTGGGAAGAGGCGAACTCGATGGTGACGCCGGCGCAGATCAGCGGCGGCAGGTCGTCGATGTCGTACATGTGGGAGCCGTCGCGGGGATGTGCCTTGCCGCCGAACGCGCGCCAGTGGTTGCGGATCTCGGCCGTGGCCGGACAGGGCTGGAACCGATCGAGGAGTGCGTCCAGGTCGCCGGTCCACGTGTAGGCCCGGTACAGGGTCAACGTGCACTTGGCGGCGAAGTCCTCGGCCGCCTTGAGCTCATCGTTGCCACGACGGCAGCGGTCGAGGCCGCTGCGGCCCAGTTGCCTCGTCAGCTGCCCGGCGCGGGCTGTCCAGTCGAGGCGCATGGTGAGTGCCTTCCTGGCGATGGCCCGGTGCTCCGCCACCTCCGCGGCCATCGGCGTGATCGTAGGGGAGCGGACGGCGAGCTCCACGGCACAGGAAGACAGCACGAGCGCCACAGCGGAGAGCAGCGTCGTGGCGAGCTGAGTGGGCGGTGTCACACCGGGTGAGATGCGTTGACGGAGAGCAAAGTTCGGCGGCGTCAGGGAGTGGTCAGATGTGCAGCTCGCCGGAGACCACGGTCACCGCGCGTCCGGCGAGATGGACCCGGTCGCCGTCGGCCTTGACACGTACGAGCCCGCCACGAGCGGAGAGCTGTGCTCCCACCAATTCGGCCCGGCCCAACCGCGCCGACCAGTAGGGGGCCAGGGCGCAGTGGGCTGAGCCCGTGACCGGATCCTCGGGCACGCCGACGTTGGGGGCGAAGAACCGCGACACGAAGTCGGTCGACGTGCCGGCCGCCGTGACGATGACCCCGCGGGCGTCGATCGAGGCCAGAGCTTCGATGTCGGGCGCGAGTGTGCGTACCGACTCCTCGCTCGGGAGCTCTACCAGTAGGTCGAGCTGGCTCCTTGCGACCTGCACCGGCGTGACTCCGAGGGCTTTTTCCAGACCTGCCGGAAGTGTGGCCGGTGTCACTTCTTTGGCTGGAAAATCCATCGTGATCAAGCCGTCGGGGGTGCGATTCACCGTGAGGCTTCCGCTGGCCGTACTGAATTCGACCTGGCCTGAGGCGGCGCCCGTCGAATAGAGGACGTGTGCCGTGGCCAGCGTCGCGTGGCCGCAGAGGGACACCTCGACGGCGGGGGTGAACCAGCGGAGCGAATCGCCGAGCAGGAAGGCGGTCTCGGACAGCCGCATCTCGGCCGCCACGGCCTGCATCCACGCGTCGGGAGCCGCGGACTCCAGCAGGCAGACCGCGGCGGGATTGCCTCGGAAAGGAGTGTCAGTGAAGGCGTCTACAGTGAAGAGGCGCATGAGTTGATGCTATCGGGGGAGAGATATCCAGATGAAACCAGACTGCTAGCGGGACAGAATGAAATTGGCTGTGGGCGTGTCGCATGGCGAACACGGAATCGTCGGTTACCGTCCAATGTGTAGGGACGTGCCGATTGCGGTGAGTTCCTGAGGAAAGGACAAACCGATGGGGGCAGTGCGCAAGGTGGTGAGCTACCTTGGCCTGGGCGGGATTGATCACTACGACGAGCAGTACGACGATGAGCAGTACGAAGAGGAGTACATGCCGGCGACGGAGCGGGCCGCCAGGAGGTGGCGTGCGTCCGTTGACTCTTCACGGATCGTGATGATCCAGCCACTCAAGTACAACGACGCGCCGATGATCGGGCAGCATTTCCGTGACGGCCAGACGGTCATCATGGACGTGACGGGCATGCCGATGCCCGAGGCGACCAGGATGGTCGACTTCGCGGCGGGCTTGGCCTATGGCTGTGAGGGACGGATCGAGCGCATCGCCGATCGGGTCTTCCTGCTGGCGCCGGCCCACGTGGAGATCGAGACGACCTAGGCCGCGCGCGGGCCGCGACGGATCAGCCGGGTGAGCTCGGCTGAGTCGTCTGCGGCCTGTTTTGCGCGTGCCTCCGCCTCGCGGGCGTAGGCGTGCAAGGCCCAGACGGCCCCGTCGGCCAGTTCTCTGAGCTCGGCGATCCGCGCGGCCACGTACTTGGCGTCTGATTCGATGGCCTTGCGCCGCTGCCAGAGCCGCCAGCCCGCGAGCCCGAGCAGAGCCGCTCCCATCCCAGCGAGGAGCCAACTGGTGAGCGGCGCCCCGGCCAGGCAGCAGACGCCGGCGACGATCAGCAGGATGGCCGCCCACGGCGGGCGCCGGGGGTGCAGTCCCTCGGCCACGATGGCAGCCTCGGCCTCGGCGAGTGACTCGTCATCGGGGCCTTCGGGGCGGAGCAGGATGTGGTGACCGAGCAGTGTCACCGTGAGCGTGGCGGGTGGGGTGAGGCGGCAGTCGCTTTCGAGCTCCTCGGCCAGGCCGCGCAGGAGCGGCGCAGCCACATGCAGGGCGATCGCCGCCAGGTGCGGGTCGGCACCCGGGCGCAGGTCGTCGAGCAGGTGTGAGGTCAGCGAGGCCATCGGGCCCGAGGGGCCGCCGAGGCCGATGAGCGAGCGGAGCACGGCGAGTGGCTCGTCTTCGGCCCACGCTGTGACCGGGCTGCTGGTGCTGTTGGTGAGTGGAGTGGAGGAGTCGTGCTCCGCTTGTCTGGTCGAGGTGATCTCCGTGCAGCGGGCGCGCAGCCGGGCCAGTCGTGCGGCCGCCTGGGCGGGTCTGGCCAGCTCAGGGATCTCGGCCATCTCGGGGAAGTCGATCAGGGAGACCGGCACCACCACGGTGGGCTCGCCGGGGACGACCGCCTGCACCCACTGCCGCTGGTCGGCGTGGTCGGGGACGCCCAGTGCGTCGAGCTTGCGGAGCACGAAGATCTTCCCGGCCGGACCGTAGGCGCCTCTGGCGGCGGCCAGCCAGAGGGAGCGCTGCCCGTGGGTCACCGGCTGGTCGACCGAGAGCTCTCCGAAGGCGGTGCCCAGCCAGGAGGCGTGGATGCGGCTGCCGTGGCCCGCGACGGCCAAGGCCAGGCAGAGGAAGAGGGCGGTGCGTTGCTGGTCGCGCCCCGCGGCCCTGCTCAGTGGCTCGAGTGGATCATCTCCGGCGAGGATCGCCACCAGGGCCTGGACGGCCGGAGGCAGCCAGTCGCCGGGGATGTCGTCGAAAGCCGGTGCGGTCGGAGGCACGGTGCCGTTGGCGGCAAGGTGTGCCAGCAGTGCCTCTGCGTAGCGGTGCAGCTCTGTCGTCGCTTGGGGGTTGGCAGTCAGGTCCGTGCTCAAGGCAGAGAACTCCCCCATCTTCGGCCCGGTTCATGACCGCGTAAAGCCTATCGGTGGGCGCGCCAACGAGGTGGAGGCGCGCCCACAGAGGGTGTCACATGCGCTCGGGAACCGGGACGCCCAGCAGATCGAGCCCGGACTCCAGCACCCGGAGGGTCAGCGCGCACAACGCCAGCCGCGACGCGCGCGTCTCGGCGTCGACGCCCTCCTTGAGCACGGGGCAGCCCTCGAAGAAGGCGGTGAAGGCCGTGGCGGTCGCGTAGATGAACGCGCACAGCCGGTGGGGTTCGTTCAGCTCGGCGGTCTTCGCCACCACGGCGCCGAAATCCAGCAGTTGGAGCGCCAGCGCGCGCTCGGCCGGATGCCCCAGGACGATCGGGCCCGTGGCGGTGGCCGGGTCGACGCCGCCCCTGCGGAAGATCGAGCGGATCCTCGCCTGGGCGTACTGCAGGTAGGGGGCCGTGTTGCCGGTCAGGCTGAGCATGCGGTCGAAGTCGAAGACGTACTCGCTGTCGTGGCTGATCGACAGGTCGGCGTACTTGACCGCGCCCATGCCGACGGCGTGGGCGATCTCGTCGCGGGTCTCGTCGTCGTAGCCGCGATCGGCGATCACCGCGGAGGCGCGGTCGACGGCCTCCTGCAGCAGCTCCGTCAGCTTGATGGACTCGCCGGAGCGGGTCTTGAACCGGCGCCCGTCCTTGCCGAGCATCATGCCGATCTGGACGTGCTCCGCCGACACGGTGTCGGGCAGCCAGCCCGCGAGCCGGGCGGCGGCGAACACCATGCGGAAGTGGAGCGCCTGGTCTGCGCCCACCACATAGAGGATGCGGTCGGTCTTGAGGTCGTGGACGCGGTAGCGGATCGCCGCCATGTCAGTGGAGGCGTAGCCGTAGCCGCCGTCGCTCTTCCTGACGATGAGCGGGAGCGGCTTGTCGTCGGAGCCGGTGAAGCCGGGCGGGAAGACGCAGAGCGCGCCCTCGCTCATCACGGCCACTCCCGAGCTCTCCAGGTCGTCGCAGGTCTTCTCGAGCATCGGGTTGTACATGCTCTCGCCGGCGATGTCGGCGTCGGTGAGCGTGACGCCGAGCATGGAGTAGACCTTGTTGAAGTAGCGGACCGTGGCGTCCATGAACACGTGCCAGAGCCGGATGGTGTCGGGGTCGCCCGACTGCAGCGTGGTCACCCGGACGCGGGAGCGCAGCTTGAACGCCTCGTCGTCGTCGAACTTCCGCCGGGCGGCCTGGTAGAACTCGGTGCCCATGCCGGCTTCGAGCTGCGCGACCGCGGTCTCCTCGCCGATGTCGAGCAGGTGCTCGATCAGCATGCCGAACGGGGTGCCCCAGTCGCCCAGGTGGTTCTGCCGTATGACGGTGTTGCCGAGGTGCTCGTGGATGCGGGCCAGCGAGTCGCCCACGATGGTGGTGCGGAGGTGGCCGACGTGCATCTCCTTGGCCGCGTTGGGGGCGGAGTAGTCGATCACCACCGTCTGCGGCGGCATGGTCGTGCCGACGCCGGTGCGCGGGTCGGCGAGCATGCCCGCGGCGCCCGAGGCGATCCACGAGTCGTCGAGCGTGATGTTGAGGAAGCCTGGTCCGCTGACCTCGACCGTGCCGGGAAAGTCGGACAGCTCGGCGGCGAGGGCCTCGGCGACCTCCCGCGGGGACCGTCGCAGCCGCTTGCCCAGGCTCATCGCGACGTTCGCCTGGAAGTCGGCGAACTGGGAGGGCCGGATCAGCGGGTCTGCGTCGGCGTGCTCGGGGCCGAACGCGTTGGCCAGCGCCTGCTGGACGCGCTCGGTGAGCACCATTTGCGGGTCGGTCATGACCTAAGGGTACCGGCGACCTTGACCTCGGCGCAGTGCGCGAACTCGGGGCTGGGTGCGGCGCCTCGACGCCGGGTTCAGCGGCGGCGATGGTGCTTCTGCGCCGAGGCGACCCGGTCGCCGATCGTGGACACGATGCCGGCGGCGGACAGGTCGACGGCGAGCCGGCAGGCGGCGCTGATGCCCGCCGCTCTGGACGAGCCGTGCGCGATGACGACGGTGCCGTTGAGGCCGAGGAGCACCGCGCCGCCGTGTGCCTCGGAGTCGAGGCGGCGGTGGAGCTCGCGGATGCGCGAACGCTGCATGAGCGCACCCAGCTGGGCCACCCTGCTGTCGCTGATCGTCTCCCTGAGCTCGCGAAACGCGTAGCGGACGGCGCCCTCCATGGTCTTGAGCGCCACGTTGCCGGTGAAGCCGTCGGTGACGATCACGTCCACGCGGCCGGTGAGCAGGTCGAATCCCTCGATGTTGCCGGTGAAGCGGATGCCGGGGGCGGCCTGGAGCAGCTCGTGTGCTCGTTTGACCAGTTTGTTGCCCTTCTCGGCCTCGCCGCCGATCGTGAGCAGGCCGACCTTCGGCTGGGCGATGTCGTAGGCCAGCTGGGCGTAGACGGTGCCGAGCTGGGCGAACTGCACCAGCATCTCGGGTTTGGTGTCGGCGTTGGCGCCCGCGTCCAGGAGCAGCGTCGGGTGAGGCAGCGTGGGGAGCGCGACGGCTATGGCCGGCCGGAGCACGCCGTGCTGGGCCTTGAGCCTGAGTCTGCCGGTGGCCACGACCCCGGCGGTCGAGCCGGCGGACACCACCGCGGACGCGTCGCCCCGTCGTACGAGATGGCAGGCGACGGCGATGCTGGAGCGGGGGCGGCGCAGGCTGGCCAGGGCACCCTCGTCCATCGCCAGGGCCTCCTCGGCCCGGACGATCGGGATCTCCCTGGTGGCGTCGTGGTCGGCGAGGGCCTCGTAGAGCACGCGCGGCGAGCCGACGAGCACGACCGCCAGCCCGCGCTCGCGCACGGCGTGCACGGCTCCCGCGACTATCTCGTGCGGCGCGTGATCGCCACCCATGGCATCGAGCGCGATCGGTTTGCTGTCGGACACTGGTCACCTCGTACGGGCATACGAACCCGTCGTCACCGATGGAAACGCGGGCTCGGTTATGTCCGCATCGTAGGCAGGGCGGATGCCCAGGTTAACGGGCGGGTGGGGGCCCGGCGCCGATGCGCGCGCTACCTGAGGTTCCAGTCGGAGACGCCGCGCGAGACGATCACCTTGGAGAACATCGATCTGCCCACGATGCGGATGAGCGGCCCGTCGTCCTCGGATCCTCCCGACACGTTGCGCTTGCCGAACATGGAGGCACCCTCGTCGATCACCCGGGCGTTGTCGGGAACCCGGACGATCATCTTGCTGAACCGGGCGTCGGCCTCGAGCGTGATCTCACGGCCGGGCAGCACGGCCTCGGACAGGTCGACGATGAGCGCTCCGAAGGTGGCCGAGAGCCTGGTGTGCCGGGACGCGACCCAGCGGCCCTTCCTGATCACCTTGCTGAACTTGGAGTCGATCGTCTGCCGCTCGACCACGCTCGGCACGTGTGACGAGGTCACGTGGGGTAGGTCTTGGGTGAGGGGGACGAGCTCGCCCACGGTCTTGGCCGTGTAGGCCGCGTCCAGACGGTCGGCGTGCTCGACGCTGGTGAGTCTTCCGGTGGCGAGTGCCTCGCTGAGCACCGCGGCGACGCGGTCGCGGTCGGCGTCGGAGGCGCGCAGGACAGGATCGTCGGTCGTCACGGTTAGCCAGTGTACGTCCAATCGCGATATGTCGCGAGTAGTCATTCTTTGAGAAAGCTTCGAGCTCAGGGGAACCGTAGCCATCACCCCTCGCGTCCCGATATAAGAGCCGTAGACGCGCGACAGGGCCGTGAGGTTTACAGCGGAACGAACAAAAAAGATGGGAAAGGCCTAGTGATCTTGAACCAGGCAGGAACGCGACGCTTCAGGGCGTACACGTCCAAGCATCTCGATGACCTCCTGCAGCGGGCAGGGCTCGGCGACGAGGAGCGGCTGAAGGTCCGTGCCGTCGCCACCGTGCTGCCCTTCCGGACCAACGCCTACGTTGTGGACGAACTCATAGACTGGTCGGCAGCGCCCGACGATCCGATCTACCGCCTGGTCTTCCCACAGGAGGACATGCTTCCCGCCGCCGACGTCGCGAGGCTGGCCGACCTGCTCAAGGCCGAGGCGCCCAACGCGGAGATACAGGCCGAGGCCAACAGGGTGCGAGCGCAGCTCAACCCGCACCCGGCCGGGCAGATGGAGCTCAACGTGCCCCGCATCGGCGTGGAGCCGGTGCCCGGCATGCAGCACAAATATCCGGAGACCGTGCTGTTCTTCCCCAAGCAGGGGCAGACCTGCCACGCCTACTGCACCTACTGCTTCCGGTGGGCGCAGTTCGTCGGCGACGCCGACCTGAAGTTCGCCTCCGACGACATCGGCCAGCTCGTGCGCTACCTGCACGAGCATCCCGAGGTCACCAGTGTCCTGATCACCGGCGGTGATGCCATGATCATGGGCGAGCCGGTGATCAGGCGCTACATCGAGCCGCTGCTCGGGGTCGAACAACTCGAGTCGATCCGGATCGGCACCAAGGCGCTGGCCTACTGGCCGCAGCGCTTCACCACCGACCCCGACGCCGACGCCACGCTCGAACTCTTCGAGCAGGTCACGGAGTCGGGCAAGAACCTCGCCTTCATGGCCCACTTCACGCACCCGCGGGAGCTGGAGTCGCCGCTGGTCGAGTCCGCGGTTCAGCGGATCCTCGGCAGCGGCGCGACGATCAGGACCCAGGCGCCGATGATCAGGTCGATCAACGACGACGCGGCCCTGTGGTCGGGCATGTGGCGGCGACAGCTCAGGATGGGGATGATTCCCTACTACATGTTCGTCGAGCGCGACACCGGGCCACAGGACTACTTCGCGGTGCCGCTGGCTCGGGCGTACGAGATCTTCAGGGACGCCTATTCGACGATCTCCGGGCTCTGCCGTACGGTACGCGGGCCCTCCATGTCGGCCACTCCGGGCAAGGTGTGCGTCGACGGGGTCGCCGAGATCGCCGGCGAGAAGGTGTTCGTGCTCCATTTCATCCAGGCTCGCGACCCCGCACTGGTCGGCCGGCCGTTCTTCGCGCGGTACGACCCGTCGGCGGTCTGGCTGACGGATCTGCGGCCGGCCTTCGCCGATCGTTTCCCGTTCGAGCCGACCGGCGAAGCCGCGCTGCTGACCGCCTGAGCGGTCAAGCGCATCTCCCGCTACCTCAAAATCTGCGCCCCCGGCCCGTGACACCGGTCTTTACCGGGACCTCGTCGGCGGGCCGCCGGGCGCGGATCCGAGTCGCGGGAAACGCCACGGGAAATTCCGAAATAGTCACTCGGCATTTCATCATTTGTCTCCCCGCTCGTCAGGTCTTCCATGATCTATGACCGGCCGTAAAGCCTTTGTCGAACGGGTTTTCCGGCGCCTTCACGGGTCTGGACAGGGTGATACAACTGCGTCGGTAGCTCAGCCGGGACGGCGCGCATCGTGTGGTGCCCACAGCGTGTACGCCGCGGCATTCGGGGGGTTATCGATTCGCCCATCCATTGCATTCGAGAGCGATCGATCACGAGCCGGGAAGGCAATCATGAATCGAATGATCAAGGCGGCTGCGGCCGTCGCAGCATTCGGGCTGGCGGGGGCCATGGTCTCCACGCCCGCCCAGGCCCAGGAGCGACATCTCGCCACGGAGTCCGTCGGCGAAGGGTCGGCCGGCGGTCCGGGCGGGCTGCTGCGCGACCTGCTCGGCGGCCTCTGGGCGGGCAAGGACGCGGCGGTCACCGGGACGAGCGGGACCGCGGCTCCGGGCGACACGTCGGGCACGTACGGCACGTCCAGCACGTATGCGGCGCGCCGGCCCGGCCGCCCGCTGTCGTCGCTGGAGACCGGCTCGTCGGTGGCCGGCCTGCCCATCGGCGCCCGGCTGCTGGGCGCGCTGCCCGGCGTCGGCGGCCTCGGCGGCCTGACCGGCATGGTGCCGGGCGGGACGGTCGAGGGCCGGAGCCCGATGTCCGCCGTCGGAGCCCCCTCCCAGGGCGGCCGGGCGGCCCTGGACGAGGTGGGCCTGCCGTCTGCTGACAGGCTGCTGGGAGGCACGCTGTACGGCGCCGCCCGGCGCTCAGCGGAGCGGGCGCGGCTCGCGTTCGGCGCGCTGTCGAACGAGCCGTCGGCCGAGTTGGGTCCGGTCGTGGGGCGACTCCTGCCGCCGGAGATGGCTCCGGTGGTCGAGACGCTGCCCGGCACGGCTCGGATCGCCACGCTCGACGGCTCGGCCCCTCTCTTCCGGAGCGCCGCCATGGCGCGTAAGCTCACCGGCGCTCAGGGCGAGTCGGCCATCTCGTCCGTCGGGGCCGCCGTGGCACGGACCAGCGCGGCCACGGGCTACGCAGGCCGCTACTGACGTGGTCACGGTGCTCGCCGGATCTCGCCGAGGGGCCGCCGGGAGGTGCTCGGACGTCTCAGGTGCCGACGTGCGGGCAGCCTGCCGCGCGGCCGCGAGGCGAGCGGGCGGGCGCCGAGATCGCCTGGGCAGTGTGTTCCCGAGCTCTCGACACTGCCTTCGTCACACTCACGTGAAGGGTCGCTCCCGCCCCAGGTGCCGGGCGTCAGAGAGACCGGCCACGTAGGTTACGGGACCGTCCGCCCGAGCGGGCGGTCTCATGACGGGCCGAGGTGGACGCGCCTGAGCCCGGTGCGCACGTGCCGCGTCGCCACTGCAGGGCAGCGGCGTGGCGCGGGGCGCACCCGCCGCCGACTCCGATCTTCGGGGTCGGCGGCATCCTCATGTCCGGACCCTCGCCGCGGCCGTCTGGACAGCGTGCCGCCCTGACCGGAGAGTGGCCGTCTGGACAGCGTGCTGCCCGGACCCGAGGGTGGTCGAACCGTCTGTCAGCGGAGGCGGAGGCCGGTGCGGCGGCCGATCTGGGCCTGCAGCCGGGCCATCTGCCAATGGAGCTCGATGAGCTGCTCGGTCAGCTGGGTCTGGGGTATCTCTGCCACGTCCTCGATGGCCAGGTGGTCGATCGCGGCCGAAAGCTCTCCCATCGCGCCCCCACTCCATCTCTCCTCGTATCGAACCAACGTTCGAATCATAGCGGAACGGGGGTCACGGTGTCAGGAATTCGTCACTCGCGTCGCTCCCGTGACCATGCCGAAGGCAGGTCACGGGCAGGTGAGATAGGCGCGCAGGCCGGAAGGGGCGCGCGGCGTGAAAGCGTCGAGCGTCAGCCCTTGTTGTAGGCGGCGAGGACCTCTTTGGGGTCGCCGTCCATCTTGATCTTGCCCTTGTGCAGCCAGATGACGCGGTTGCAGGTCTCCTCGATGACCCGGAGGTCGTGGGCGACGAGGAAGACGGTGCCGGCCGACTCGCGGATCTGGCGGATGCGCTGCTCGCTCTTCTTGCGGAACTCGCGGTCACCGGTGGCCAGGGCCTCGTCGATGAGCAGCACGTCGTGGGTCTTGGCCGAGGAGATGGCGAACCGCAGCCGGGCGCCCATGCCGGACGAGTAGGTGGACATCGGCAGCTGAACGAACTCGTCGATGCCGGAGAAGTCGACGATCTCCTGGTATTTGTCCCTGACCTCGGCAGGGGTCATGCCCATGGCGTAGCAGCCGAGCACGATGTTGCGCTCACCGGTGAGCTCGCGCATGAGGGCGGCGTTGACGCCCAGCAGCGAGGGCTGGCCGTCGGTGTAGACGGCGCCGGCGTGCGGCGGCAGCAGACCGGCGATGGCGCGCAGCAGCGTGGACTTGCCCGAGCCGTTGCGGCCCACGATGCCGATGGCGTCGCCGTGGTAGGCCACGAAGGAGACGCCCTTGACGGCGTGGACCTCCTTCATCTGCGGGCGGCCCTGGCGCTTGAGGATGCGTGTGAGGGCGTTGACGGCGTTGCCCTTCTCGGCATCGGTCGCCGCGCCGTAGACCCGGTAGACGATGTGCAGGTCGTCGACGATGACCGTGGGAGTCCCCGTGGGAACGTCAAGGGGGGCCTTGCCGGCCGGCGCCGGGTTGGGGTGCACCCTCACGTCCTTCTTTTTCGGGACGGCGGGCTCCTCGCCCTTCACCTGTGATAGCTCCTCGGTCAGCTCAGCCACGCCCGTACCTCTCCTCGGCACGCCAGAAGTACCAGAAGCCGAAGCCGAGTGCGAACACTGCCCAGAATACGCAACTTATCCACACCATCCCCGGCGGGTTGTGGCCCTGGATGAGGATGTCGCGCATGAACTCGATGTAGGAGGCCGCGGGGTTGAGGTAATACATGGCGTCGGCCACCCACTGCGGCAGGCCGGCGCTGCCCACGACCTTCTCCTGGATCGAGAAGAACACGCCCGAGGCGTAGAGCCAGGTGCGGGTGATGAACGGCAGGAGCTGGTTGAGGTCGCGCATCGACGAGCCGAGGCGCGCCATCACCAGCCCGGCGCCGATGTTGAACATCGTCTGCAACAGGAGCACGACGGGGATCATCAGCCAGAACCACGTCGGGAACTCGCCGGTGAGGATCACGATCAGGAACAGCACACCCATGGAGATGGCCAGCTGCTGCAGCTCCTGGATCGTGTAGGCGAGGGGGAGCGAGGCGCGGGGGAAGTGGAGCGCCCGGATCAGCGACAGGTTGCCGGAGATCGACTTGGCGCCCGCGGCCACCGACCGCTGGGTGTAGGTGAAGACGAACATCCCGGTCAGCAGGAACGCGGGATAGTTTTCGATGTTGCCCTTGCCGCCGAGCACGATGCCGAACATCACGTAGTAGATGGCGGCGTTGAGCAGGGGGGTCAGGATCTGCCAGAGCTGGCCGAGCGCCGAGCTGGAGTATTTGGAGACGTTGCGAGAGGTGGCGTACGTGAGGATGAAGTGCCGCCGCTCCCAGAGCTGGCGCACGTATACCGGGAACCTCGGCCGCGCGATGGCACGGCGAAGCCCGTATCTCGCGGCGAGCTTGGCCAGCGGCTCCTGCCCGCTCCGGCCGCCCGCCTGGGCGTCCGCGACAGCGGATTCCGGCTGACTCATGGCTAGGACTCTATTGGATCCGGCTCGGTGGAGTGCCTGCCGCGGGGGTCGCGACAGACAGTTGGACGGAGGCCTCGGGGCGTGTGGTTCCAAGGCGCCGTCAAGACTTGCACAACGGTAGCCCAGCCACCCCCCGGATGAGGGGCAAGGCGTGAGCAGTGTCGGCTAGAAGGTATTTTTGCTCGTGGTTCAAGTCCGGGACTGTGCTTGTCTGACGGTTTTGCGAAACTACGGACTGTTTGTGACTAATGACTGTGACGTTAGCTAGGCATACGTGTGACCGAACTGCAACGCGCCAGAGACTCGCTGGTAGCACGGAGTGAGGGATAGTCGCGAGCGACTGGCAGGGCGTCGGCTGGTTTGACCATGTCAGCCAAACTCGGGGGGCTTACCAGGAAATCCCCCGTCAGGCTGCTCACGATCACTGCAGCTCAGCGCTAACGCCCACCTGTAGAGGGAGGAATCTTTTTACCATGCGTGTTACTAAGGGCGCACAGATCGTCGCCGGTACCGCGCTGCTCGCCATCGCGGTGGCCGCGTGTGGCGGCGGTGCCTCGACCGGAGACTCCGCGACCAGCGCCGACACGCCGGTCCGCATGGAGCTCGGCGAGCCGCAGAACCTGCTGGTCCCCTCGAACACCACCGAGTCCGAGGGCGCCGAGCTCCTCGCCGCGGTGTTCGAACCGCTGGTCAACTACGACGAGAACAAGGAAGTCGTCGAGGCCGCCGCCGAGTCCATCACCACCGAGGACAACAAGGTCTGGACGATCAAGCTCAAGCCGGGCTACACCTGGCACAACGGTGAGCCCTTGATCGCGCAGAACTATATCGACGCCTGGAACTACGCGGCCAACCAGGACAACGCGCAGGGCGCCGGTTACTTCTTCGGCCGAGTCGAGGGTCACGCCGACCTCAACCCGGGCGAGGGCAAGCAGGTCACCACTAAGGAGATGAGCGGCCTCAAGGCGGTCGACGACACGACCCTCCAGGTCACCCTGACCGCTCCGTTCTCCCAGTTCAGGACCATGCTGGGCTACACCGCGTTCTACCCGCTGCCCAAGGCCGCCTTCGGCGCCGACGGCAAGGTGACCAACGAGTACGGCGAGAAGCCGATCGGGCAGGGCCTGTTCAAGCTCGACAAGCCGTACAAGAAGGGCACCGACCAGACCGTCGAGCTGTCGGTGTACGACAAGTACCCCGCCAAGAAGCCCACTGGCTGGACGAAGCTCCAGTTCAAGCTCTACAACAGCTCGGAGACGGCCTACAACGACCTCCAGGGCGACAACGTCGACATCCAGGACCAGCTGCCCGCCTCGGCGATCGCCAGCGCCAAGACGGCCCTGGGCGACCGCTACACGGACCAGCCTGACGCCGGCATCGGCTACATCGGCTTCCCGCTGCAGTACAACGACGAGTACAAGGACGTCAAGGTCCGCGAGGCCATCTCGATGGCCATCGACCGGAAGACGATCGCCGAGACGGTCTTCGCCGGCACCCGCGCGCCTGCCGACGACTTCATCAACCCGGCCATCGCGGGCTACCGCCAGGGCGCCTGCGCCGCCTGCAGCTACGACCCGGGCAAGGCCAAGGAGCAGTACGCCGCGGCCAAGGGCCCGGCCAAGCTGGAGCTCGGCTACAACGCCGACGGCGGCCACAAGGAGTGGATCGAGGCCGTCGCCAACAACCTCCGCGCCAACCTCGGCGTCGAGGTGACGGTCAAGCCGTTCGAGAAGTTCGCCAACATCCTGGACGACCTCGACGCCAAGAAGTACAAGGGCATGTTCCGCATGGGGTGGGCCATCGACTACCCCTCGCCCGAGAACTACCTGACGCCGATCTTCTCCACGGGTGCCATCACCACGGGCTCCAACTACGCCGGCTACTCCAACAAGGAGTTCGACGAGGCGGTCGCCAAGGGTGACCAGGCGGCGACCCCTGAGGAAGGGCTCAAGCTCTACCAGCAGGCGGACGACATCCTGATCAAGGACCTCCCGTACATCCCGGTGTACTTCTACCGGAACAACTCGGGCCACTCCACCAAGGTCAAGAACGTCAAGATCAACCTGCTCAACCAGGTTGAGTGGGCTGACGTCGAGAAGGCCTGACGTATTTTCCGGGGATGGGCGGCACCACCGCCCATCCCTTGAGAGCCCGCCGTGAAGGCAGTCGCTTGGGCCCCGCAACCCCAGGTCCCCAGGGGCTGCCTTCTGGCATGTACGGGAGGCTTGTATGGGCCGTTACATCATTCGGCGCCTGATCCAGGCGATACCAGTCCTGCTGGGCGCCACCCTGTTCATCTTCGCCATCGTGTTCGCGCTGCCCGGAGACCCCGTCGCGGCCCTGGCCGGCGAGAAGCGGCAGGATCCGGCGATCGTCGCGATCATCCGCGACCAGTATCACCTCAACGATCCGCTGCTCCTGCAGTACTGGCACTACATCAGCGGTCTCCTCTTCCAGGGCGACCTCGGCAAGACGTTCGCCGGTGTCCCCGTCTCCCAGTTGCTGGCGGGCAAGCTCCAGGTCACACTGAACCTGGCCCTTGTCGCGCTGGTCATGGAGGCGGCCATCGGCGTTCTGCTGGGTCTGTGGGCGGCGCTGCGGCGCGGCCGGGCCACCGACACCGGGATCCTGGCTTCGACGCTGCTGCTCATCTCGGTCCCGACGCTGGTCACCGGCTTCGTCCTGCAGCTGTGGCTGGGGGTCTGGCTGAAGCAGGTCACGGGCACCGAGATCTTCCCGATCGCCGGAGCCACCCAGGGCCTGAAGTCCTATCTGCTGCCCGGCTTCGTGCTGGCGGGCACGTCGATCGCCTATCTCACCCGGCTCACTCGAACGAGTCTGGTCGAGACGCTGAGATCCGACTACATCCGCACGGCCACGGCCAAGGGCCTGTCCAGACGAAGGGTCATCGGCAGGCACGGGTTGCGCAACGCGTTGATCCCGCTGGTCACCTATCTGGGAGCCGACCTGGGCGCCCTGATGGGAGGCGCGGTGATCACCGAGACGATCTTCAACCTGCCCGGCATCGGCAACCAGCTCTATCAGGGTGTTTACCTGCGTGAGCAACCGATCGTCGTAGGCATCGTGACAATCCTGGTGTTGGTGTACATCCTGGCGAATCTGATCGTCGACATGCTGTACGCCGTGCTCGACCCGAGGATCCGCTATGAGTGACACCCCACAGGTCGAACCTGTGCCCCAGGAGACCAGGACGCTGACCAAGGATCAGGTCGTGGCGACCCCACCGCCGGTGAAGCGCCCGAAGGAGGCCAGGCCGGCCAGCCTGTGGGGCGACGCCTGGCACGATCTGCGCCGTAGGCCGATGTTCATCGTCTCGCTGGTGCTCATCGCGATCCTGCTGGTCATGTCGTTCTGGCCGTCGTTGTTCTCCTCGATCGACCCGTTCTCGGCGAGGACCTGCGAGCTGGCCACCGCCCGGCAGGGACCCAGCCCGGGTCACCTGTTCGGCCGGGACAACCAGGGCTGTGACGTCTACGCCAGGACGATCTACGGCGCCCGCAACTCGATCGTGATCGGTGTCACCACGACGCTCATCACCGCCATCGTGGGCGGCCTGCTCGGTCTCATCGCGGGCACCCGTGGCGGCGTGGTCGACACGATCACCTCGCGGATCACCGAGATCTTCTTCGCCATCCCCTCCATTCTGGGCGCGCTGCTCATCACGGCCACCTTCCGGGATCAGGATCTCGGCATCTGGATCGTGGTGATCGCACTGTCGATCCTGGCCTGGCCGATGACGTTCCGCATCATGAGGGCCGCGGTCATCACGGCCAGAAGCCAGGACTTCGTGATCGCGGCGCGTGCTCTGGGAGCCAGTCAGAGCCGCATCATGTTCCGGCACCTGCTGCCGAACGCGCTCGCTCCGGTGATCGTCATCGCCACGATCAACCTCGGTGGCTTCATCGCGGCCGAGGCGGCGCTGTCCTTCCTGGGAGTCGGTGTCCAGTCACCGGACATCTCCTGGGGCCTGATGATCGCCGATGCTCGCAACCGGTTCCTGGAGGCGCCGCTGCCGCTGGTGTTCCCCGCTGTGTTCCTGAGCATCACCGTGCTCGCGTTCATCATGATGGGCGACGCCGTCCGTGACGCGCTCGACCCGAAGCTCAGGTAGGAGGGGGGATCAGATGAGGAAGACGTCACCGGACGTGTTGCCCGCCGAGGGAGGGCTGGGCAACGAGCCGCTGCTGGCCGTGGAAGACCTGCATGTGGAGTTCGGCACGCGGGCGGGCATCGTGCGGGCCGTCAACGGGGTGAGCTACACGCTCGACTCCGGTGAGACCCTCGCGGTGCTGGGCGAGTCGGGGTCCGGCAAGTCCGTGACCGCTCAGGCGATCATGGGCATTCTCGACATGCCGCCGGCGCGGATCCCCAAGGGGGAGATCCGCTTCCGCGGCACCGACCTGCTCAAGCTGTCGG
The DNA here is from genome assembly GCF_059358955.1 of Nonomuraea sp. CX421. NCBI lineage: Bacteria > Bacillati > Actinomycetota > Actinomycetes > Streptosporangiales > Streptosporangiaceae > Nonomuraea > Nonomuraea sp. CX421. Next base: position 16,845 of record NZ_JCADBK010000043.1, read on the forward strand.
AGGAGGCGCGCACCCAGGTGCGTGGCCAGCGGATCGCGATGATCTTCCAGGACGCGCTCTCCGCGCTCAACCCGGTGTTCACCGTGGGCTGGCAGATCAGCGAGATGTTCCGGGTGCACCGCGGGATGTCCAAGCGTGACGGCATGGCCAAGGCCGTCGAGCTGATGGAGAAGGTCCGCATCCCGGCCGCCAGACAGCGCCTCAACGACTATCCGCACCAGTTCTCCGGGGGCATGCGCCAGCGCATCATGATCGCCATGGCGATCGCGCTGGACCCCGAGGTGCTGATCGCCGACGAGCCGACCACCGCGCTCGACGTGACGGTGCAGGCCCAGATCATGGAGCTGCTCGCCGAGCTGCAGCGCGAGAGCAACATGGGCATGATCCTGATCACGCACGACCTCGGCGTGGTGGCCGACGTCGCCGACAAGATCGCGGTCATGTACGGCGGGCGCATCGTGGAGAACGCGCTCGTGCACGACATCTACAAGGCGCCCGCCCACCCCTACACCAAGGGCCTGCTGGAGTCGATCCCCCGGGTCGACCTGAAGGGCCAGGAGCTGTACGCGATCAAGGGCCTGCCGCCCAACCTGCTCGACATGCCGCCCGGCTGCGCCTTCCATCCGCGGTGCCCCTACCGTCAGGACAACTGCGTGACCGACGTCCCCCCGCTCTACGAGATCAGCGGCACTCGCAACAGCGCCTGCCACTACTGGAGGGAGGTCCTCGATGGCGACAACAGGTGAGCGCATCCTCGAGGTCCGCGATCTGGTCAAGCACTTCCCCCTGACCCAGGGCATCGTGATGAAGCGCCAGATCGGCGCGATCAAGGCGGTGGACGGCGTCTCGTTCGACCTCGACAGAGGTGAGACGCTGGGCATCGTGGGCGAGTCGGGCTGTGGCAAGTCCACGCTGGCCAAGGTGCTCATGGCACTGGAACGTCCGACGTCCGGCTCGGTCATGATCAACGGTCGTGACATCGCCAAGGCCAAGGGCGGCGAGCTCAAGCGGATGCGCCGCAACATCCAGATGGTGATGCAGGACCCCTACACCTCGCTGAACCCTCGGATGACCGTCGGCGACATCGTGGGCGAGCCGTACGACATCCACACGGAGGTCGCTCCCAAGGGTGACCGCCTGCGCAAGGTGCAGGAGCTGCTGGAGGTCGTGGGCCTCAACCCCGACCACATCAACCGCTACCCGCACCAGTTCTCCGGCGGTCAGCGCCAGCGCATCGGCATCGCCCGGGGCCTGGCGCTGCAGCCAGAGATCATCGTCTGCGACGAGCCGGTCTCCGCGCTCGACGTGTCGATCCAGGCGCAGGTCATCAACCTGCTGGAGCGGCTGCAGAACGAGTTCAACCTGGCGTACATCTTCATCGCCCACGACCTGTCGGTGGTGCGCCACATCTCCGACCGGGTCGCGGTGATGTACCTGGGCAAGGTGGTGGAGCTCGGCAAGGACACCGAGATCTACGACAAGCCCGCTCACCCCTACACCCAGGCGCTGCTGTCGGCCGTGCCGGTCCCCGACCCCGAGGGCCGCGAGCAGCGCGAGCGGATCATCCTGCAGGGCGACCCGCCCTCGCCGGCCAATCCGCCGTCGGGCTGCCGTTTCCGCACCCGCTGCTGGAAGGCGCAGGAGATCTGCGCCACGGAGGAGCCGCTGCTGCAGATCAGGACCGGCACGCAGCACGAGAGCGCGTGCCACTTCGCCGAGACGCACGACGTGGTCCACGTCGGCTAGCGAGTGACCCGCAGGCCCCCCGCGATCATCGCGGGGGGCCTGCGCGCGTTCAGCGGGTGGCGATGACGGCTGACCCGTGGCCGAACAGGCCCTGATTGACGGCCAGCCCGGCCCTCGCGTCCGCGACCTGCCGGGCGCCGGCCTGGCCGCGCAGCTGGCGGGTCAGCTCGCACACCTGGGCGATGGCCTGGGCGGGAATGGCCTCACCGAACGAGGCCAGCCCGCCGGACGGGTTCACCGGCACGCGCCCGCCCAGCGCGGTGTCGCCCGCGCGCAGCAGCTTGTCCGCCTCCCCCGGCGGGCAGAGCCCGATGTCCTCGACCCAGTCCAGTTCGAGCGCCGTGGACAGGTCGTAGACCTCGGCGAGCGACAGGTCCTGGGGGCCGAGGCCCGCCTCCTCGTACGCGGCGTGCGCGATGGCGGCCCGGAACGGCCTGTCGGGCGGGGGCACGGCGGCGCGGGAGTCGGTCGCGAACTCGGGCAGCTCCAGCACCGTGTTGGGGAACGTGGGGGTGACGGTCGACACGGCGGCCAGGCGTACCGGATGGGTGACGCCGAGCCGGTCGGCGTAGGCGCCTGAGGCGAGCACCAGCGCGGCGCCGCCGTCGGAGGTCGCGCAGATGTCCATGAGGCGCAGCGGGTCGGCGACCATCGGGGAGGCCAGCACCTCCTCGGCGGAGACGGGTTTGCGGTAGCGGGCCATCGGGTTCAGCGAGCCGGCCAGCGAGTTCTTGACCTTCACGGCGGCGAAGTCGTCGGCGGTTGAACCGTACAGGGCCATCCGCCTGCGCGCATAAAGGCCGAAATATCCGGGATTTGTGGCGCCGAGCAGCCGGAACCGGAGCCAGTCCGGATCGTCCGGCCGGTCACCACCGACCGGCTTGAAGAAGCCCTTGGGCGTGGAGTCGGCGCCCACCACCAGCGCGACGTCGCACAGCCCGGCCAGGATCCGGGTCCGCGCGATGTCGATCGCCTGCGCGCCGGACGCGCAGGCCGCGTAGCAGGACGCGATCCGGACGCCCGACCAGCCGAGCGCCCGCGCGTAGGTGGCTCCCGCCACGAAGCCCGGGTAACCGTTCCTGATCGTGTCGGCGCCGACCAGGAACTGGACGTCGCTCCAGGCGATCCCGGCGTCGGCGAGCGCCTCGCGGGCCGCGGCGACGCCGTATTCGGCGAACGGCCGGCCCCACTTCCCCCAGGGGTGCATGCCGGTGCCCAGCACGACCACGCTCACGAGACCCGCCCCCACATCCACACCAGCGGGCCGTCAGCGAGCGCCCCGTGGGTCAGCTCGACCTCCATGCCCACCTGAAGGTCGTCGACCGTGAGGTCCTTGACCTGCCCGAGCACGACGATTCCCTCCTCGGCCAGCTCGACCGCGGCCAGTGTGACCGGCAGGTACGGCTCCGCCGCCACGAACGGCGCGGGAGGCGGGTAGCAGGCGTTGGTGTAGGACCAGATCCGCCCCCTCCTCGACAGCCTGGTCTCCGCCATGGACTCGCTCTCGCAGCGCGGACTGGGGCAGAACCCGTGGCGGGGCGGGAACGCGACCGTGCCGCAGGCGGCGCACCTGGTGCCGATCAGGCAGGCGCCGTTGTCGTCGATGGTGAACCAGCCGTCGATCGCCAGCGTCATACGCACGAGTATCACACAAGCGCTTGCTAGGCAGAACGCCTTCCGCGCCGGCCCTGCCGGACGATCAGCCGGGCCGACATTCCCGCCGACAGCAGCACCAGGCCGAGGACCACCGGAGTCCTGGACGGCGGCGACCCGGCCGTGCGTCCGGCCGGGCGGGTCGCGGGCCGGGCCGGCGCCGTGGGCGCGCCGGCCAGCAGCTCCGCCCGGCGCAACGCGAGCAGCGCGTTGGCCACGCCGTGCCCGTAGGAGGAGTCGTGGCCGGTGGCGGGCCGCCGGGTGGTGCCCAGCTCGATCGCCCGGCGGACGAGATGCGGCGGCAGGTCGGGGTGCGCGGCCCTGATCAGCGCGGCGATGCCGGCCACCATGGCCGCGGCCGCGCTGGTGCCGTCGCCGGCCCGGTAGGAGTCGCGGCCGTCGGCGCTGACGATGCCAGTGCCGGGGGCGACCACGCTGAGGTAGCCCTGGCGGTTGGAGAACCGGGCCACCCTGAGCCGCCTGTCGACCGCGCCCACCGCGATCACTCCGGGGTAGGCGGCGGGGAAGTTCTTCCGGTTGGCCGTGGCGCCGTCGTTGCCCGCGGAGGCGACGAGCACGGCTCCCCGGCTGATCGCGTAGCGCACCGCTCGCTGCTCGGCCGCCGACCCCTGCCAGGAACCGCCGCCCCCGCCCAGGGACATGCTGATCACGTCGGCGCCGTGGTCGGCCGCGTAGCGGATGCCGCGGGCCAGCGCGTCGTGACCGGCTGAACGCTCCCTTTCGCGGAGCGGGTCGCCGACCTCCAGCGTGACCCGGATCGACAGCACCCGCGCCGCGGGCGCGACGCCGATCACCCCGTGCCCCTCGCCGTGGCCGCGGCCCGCGATGAGGGCGGCCATGGCGGTGCCGTGGTGTCCGCGCCGGCTCTGGCGGCGGGCCGTGCCGGTCAGGTCGGGGCCGTGGACCACGGCGCCGGCGAGGTCGGGATGACGGCCGTCGACGCCGGTGTCGAGCACGGCGACCAGCACGCCCTGACCCTTGCTCAGTGGCCAGGCCTGACGCAGCCGCAGCACGGACAGCTGCCAGCGGTCGGTGGTGACGAGATCGTCACCCGCGCTCGGTGCCGCGCCGATCACCAGCAGGGTGGCCAGACAGGCCGTGACCAGCACGGCGGGCACGGCACGGGACAGTTGGGACACGTGGGACCTCGGGGACAGGAGGGGCACGCCCGATCGGGAGATTCTGACACGTGCCCGCCGCGTCAATCCGAAGCTTCGGTAAACAGACCGATACGCGGTGTAATTACCCTTTGGTGCTTTTCCTGTCAGTGTGAGGGTGCAAGACGGACATGTGCGCCAGGCGGCAGGCCGAGGCGCTGCGCCGCGTCACCCGAGTTGACCGCGAACGCGATCAGCCCCGCCGAGTCGGCGAACGCCACCAGCTCGCCCGGCGGCACCGCCGCGAACGTCTCGAGGTAGGGCATCGACAGCTGCCGGCGCCCCAGCCGCACACCGAGCAGGTCGCCGACCCGCACGCCCAGCCTCTCCAGGTCGCCGGCGGTGATCGACAGCTGCGTGTTGCCGTAGCGGTCGACCGAGACCACTTCGCCCTCGACCGCCCCCTCGCGCAGCACCGAGGTCGGCTCGGGCAGCGAGACCAGCCTCGACGCGGGCAGCTCGGGGCCGAGATCGGCCGGCGTGAGCCCGGCGCACAGCCGCCCCGCCACCGGAGAGTAGACGTCGCGCCCATGGAAGGTCGGCGAGACGGGTCTGAGGAAATGCTCCTCGTTGCTGATCTCGTACGCCGCCCGCGCCCCGCCGCTCGCGTGGACCGCCCACGACAGCAGCCCGTTGTCGGGGCCGATGAACACCCGGCCGCCCGCCTCGACGGCGACCGCCCGCCTGGCCCCGCCCGCCCCCGGATCGACCGCGCCGATGTGCACGCCCTTGGGAAGGTAGGGGATCGTCTGGGCCAGGATCGCGGCGCCTCGGCGTACGTCACCCGAGGGGACGACGTGGCACACGTCGATCACCCGGACGTCGGGAGCGATGCCCGCGATCACGCCATGACATGCGGCGACGTAGCCGTCTTCGATCCCGTAGTCGGTGAGAAGTGTGATGACAGAGGTCACACTTGGTGACTGTACGTCTCGCGATCCACCATGAACAGCCGGACTCGGCACATTACGATGGCGACGGGCCGCATGCGTGCGATGTGATCGTCGCGCGCATCCTTCCGAGGAGGAACCATGGACACTGCACCGGCCGGCGGTGACAGTGCTGCCCACGACCCGTCGCATCACCCCCTCACCGAACGCGATCTCGAGCTCCTCGCCTTCGAACGCCAGTGGTGGCGTCATGCGGGCGCGAAGGAGCAGGCCATCAAGGAGACCTTCGGGTTCTCCGCCACCCGCTACTACCAGTTGCTGGGCGAATTGATCGACAAGCCGGAGGCCCTGGAACGGGATCCGATGCTGGTTAAGCGGCTACGCAGGCTGCGCGCCACCCGCCAGCGCGACCGAGCCGCCCGTCGTCTCGGCATGCGTCCCTGATCGGCTGGGTACCCCCAGCCGCGTGAGGAACATCCCTGGAATCCAAGCGATCCTGACCGACCCGGCCGGCGCCGTGATCGGGCTCGACTTCGACGGCACGCTGTCGCCGATCGTGTCCGATCCCGCGTCCGCCGGCATCCATCCCGAGGCGCCCGGCGTCCTGGCCACGCTGGGCGCGCACGTGGGAGCGGTGGCCATCCTGACCGGGCGGCCCGCGGCCACCGTGCTGAAGCTCGGGCCCGGGCTGACCGACGTGCCGGGGCTGGTCGTGCTGGGCCACTACGGGTTCGAGCGGTGGGAGGCCGGCAGGATCTCCGCGCCGCCGCCCCCGCCCGGGGTGCCCCAGGTCAAGGCGGAGCTGCCGCTGCTGCTCGACTCGCTCGGCGCGTCCGGCGCGCTGATTGAGGACAAGGGCCGGGCCGTGGCCGTGCACACCAGGCGCGCCCCCGACCCCGAGACGCTGCTGGCCGCGCTGCGTGAGCCGCTGACCAAGCTGGCCGAGAAACACGGGCTGGTCGTCGAGCCCGGCCGGTTCGTGCTGGAGCTCAGGCCGTCGGGCATGGACAAGGGGCACGCGCTCAGCCTGTTCCTGGCCGAACGGGACGCCCGATCCGTCATGTTCGTCGGCGACGACCTCGGCGACCTGGCCGCCTTCGACGCGGTCAAGGCGTCGGGGCTGCCGGGCGTGACCGTGTGCAGCGGCTCCGCCGAGGTGACCGCGCTGGCCGACCGGGCCGATGTCGTGGTCGACGGTCCCGACGGGGTCGTGGCTCTACTCGGGGAGCTGGCCGCGGTCGTCAGTCGTTCTTGATCCGGTTGCAAGTGGCCCGCACTACGGTCGCGGCATGACGAAGACCACCCTCGCCGCCGCGGCTCTGGCCGCGGCGGCCGTTCTCGTGGCGCCCACCGCCGCCTCCGCCAGCACCCCCGCCAGCACCCCCGCCACCGCCACCGCCGGCGCCTCCGCCGCCCGGCCGCTGCAACTGCGCAACGGCCTCACGCTCAACCTCCCGCCCGGCTGGAAGGTGTACGGCAGGGGCGACTGGATCCAGGTCGTCACCGGGGCCTGCGCCAATCCCCGAGGCGGATACGGGCATTCCGAATGCGACAGTTTCTCCATCCTCGGCCCCGATGCCATCAAGATCGGCAATGAGGTGTTCAAGCCCTACACCGCCAAGCGGCCCTTCTACCCGGCGACCGACGTCCAGGCCTGCCCGCACAACCACAGGTGGGGGCAGGTGCTCGGCGGCGCGGCGGCGAAGGGCCTGCGCCAGGTCGGCCCCGGCCACAAGGCGCACTACCGCGAGTGGAAGGCGAAATGCGTCTCGTACTCGGGCGGCACGGTGAAGTCGAGGTACGTCCAGCGTGAGTGGTACCTGCCGCAGAGCAGGATCCTCATCGTCGACCGGTGGAACACCCCGGGCCTGCCGGGCGTGCTCAAGCGCGCGGTCTGGCGGTGATCACGCCGCCGATGGCCAGCCCGATGAACACCGGCACCAGCAGGAACGCGTAACGGGTGCCGAAGCCGTCGGCCAGCGCGCCGAGCGCCAGCGGGCCGACGGCCACCGCGGCCCCGGAGCAGACGGGCGCGACGGCCGAGGCCAGGTCGGAACGCCCGCCGGAGTGGGTGATCAGCGCGGCCAGGCCCAGCGGGAAGTGCAGCGCGACTCCGAGCCCGGTGATGGCCAGCCCGGCATAGCCGAGCAGCGGCGACGAGCTCAGCCAGAAGATCAGCCAGCCCGCTCCGGCCAGCAGCAGCGCGCCGACGAACAACCGGTCGGGCGGCAGCCGCAGGGCCAGCCGGCCGCCGGTGAAGCGGCCCACCGCCATGCCCGCGGTGAACGCCGTCAGGCCGGTGGCCGCCGCCGCCACGCTCAGCCCGGTGTTGCCCGCGAACAGGGCGGCGGCCCACAGGTTGAAGCAGAACTCCAGCGCCACGCAGCAGAACAGCACGCCGCCCGCCAGGTGGAAGCGCCACCCGGGGCGTGGGCGGCCGGAGGCGGCGGCCGAGGCGGCTCCGGGCCGGTGTTCGGCGGGGATCCAGATCCGGCCCATGGACAGCGCCAGCGCCACGGTCAGCAGCGGGGTGAGCAGCAGCGTGGCCCGCCAGCCGAGCACCGTCCCCGCCACCACGCTGAGCAGGAACGACATCGCGATGCCGAACGCCACGGCCACCCCGTTGGCCTCGCTGATCGCGGCCGGCCCGGCGGGGCCGTGGTGGTCGCTCAGCGCCGCCATCGAGGCGTAGAGCGCGGCCGAGCCGAACGCCCCGGCCAGGCCGTAGCCGAGCAGGGTGGCGGGCAGGACGGGGACGAGCATGACGAGGACGACGCCCGCGTTCATGCCGGCCAGGCCGCCCCAGGTGACGGCTCGCCTGCCGTACCTGCGGCAGAGGGCGGGCAGCGCGAGCCCGGCCAGGATGGTGCCCGCGGCCAGGGCGGTGCCGTGCAGGCCGGCGACGGCGTTGGACAACTGCTGGTCCTGGCGCAGCAGTGGCAGGGCGGCGCTCAGGCCGTACAGGAAGGTCGCGAACGTGCCGAGCTGGAGGTAGATCAGCCAGGTGGGGGCGTCGCGGGTGAGCCGGACTTCGGCGGTCGGCATCCGGCCGGCTCCTGTCGAGAAAGGGGGTGATTTACCGCAAATCGTAGTTCAGGGCGTCGAGCTGGGCCGCCAGCCACTGCTGCGGGGGCAGCGCGGTGGCGGCGGCCGCCAGCCTGTCGCGGCGCCGCTCGCGTTCCTCCACCGGCATGACCAGCGCCTCGTGCAGCGCCGCGGCCGTGCCGCTGACGTCGTAGGGGTTGACCAGGAGCGCGTCGTCGCCCAGCTCGGCCGCCGCGCCCGCCTCGCGGGACAGCACCAGCGCGGCCGTCGGGGACAGGATCGGGCCCTCCTTGGCCACCAGGTTCATGCCGTCGCGGATCGGGTTGACCAGCAGCACGTCGGCCATCCGGTAGGCGGCCAGCGAGCGCGGGTAGTCGTCGTCGACGTTGAGGATGAGCGGGTCCCAGTCCTCGGTGGCGTACTCGTCCTCGATCTCCTGGGCGCAACGCTGCACCGACGCGGTGTATTCGCGATATTCGGGCAGATCGTGCCTGCTCGGGTAGGCGAACGCCAGGTGCACCACCCGGCCGTGCCACTCGGGATGCGCGGCCAGGAACTCACGGTAGGCGAGCAGGCCGCGCACGATGTTCTTGGACAGCTCGGTGCGGTCGATGCGGACGATCAGCCTGCGGTCGCCGACCTGCTCGCGCAGCGCCGTCATGTGCGACTCGACGTCGGGCTCGCCGGCCCGGTCGCGCAGCGCGGCGCCGTCGACGCCCAGGGGGTGGACGCCGATGCGGGTCGTGCGGCCCTCGTGGGTGATCGTCCGGCCGGTCCGGTCGATCTCCGCGCCCAGCAGGAACCGGCAGCAGTCCATGAACGCGCCTGCCCAGCGCTCGGTCAGGAACCCCGCGTGGTCGGCGCCCAGGATGCCCTCCAGGACCTCGCGGGCCACCTCGTCAGGCAGCAGCGAGAAGTACTCGGGCGGCGCCCAGGGGGTGTGGCTGAAATGGGCGATGCGCAGGTCGGGGCGCTCGGCGCGGAGCATCGCCGGGGTCAGGGTCAGGTGGTAGTCCTGCACCATCACGCGGGCCTCGTGCCCGGCCTCCTCGGCCAGGGCCAGCGCGAACGCGCCGTTGTAGTCGCGGTAGGACTCCCACTCGCGCTGGAACTTGGTGCCGAACCGGGGGGAGTTGGGGATGTCGTAGAGCAGGTGGTTGACGAACCAGAGGGTGGAGTTGGCCACGGCGTTGTAGGCGCGGTGGAACGTGGCGGGCGGGATGTCGAGCATCCTCAGCGCGCCCGTGTCGTAGCCGGCCTGGTCGAGCCGCCCGCCCGGGGCCTGCCGGACGGCGCTCCGGTCGCCGTCGGACAAGGCGGCGCACACCCACAGAACCCCGACGTTCTTCGTCACCCCGGACAGCCCGGACACCAGGCCACCACCGCCACGTTTCATGGTCAGAACGCCGTCCTCGGAGACGGTGAACGAGACGGGACCTCTGTTCGAGGCAACCAAGACACTGTTCATGTACGCCTCCTCCGACCATAGGATCCCAGCTATGGCGCTTGATGAGCTAACCGAGGACCTGGCCCGCTCCGCCGCTGGCGGAGATCATCGCGCACTCGGCGAGCTGCTGCGCCGGATCGAGCCCGATGTGATGCGCCACTGCTCCCGGATCCTGCCCTACCGCCAGGACGCCGAGGAGGCGTCGCAGGACACCCTGCTCGCCGTGGCCCGCAACATCGGGCGCTTCGAGGGGCGCGCGAGGTTCAGCACGTGGCTGCACATCGTGACCGCCAACTGCGCGCGCACCACCTACCGGTCGCTCAAGCGCAGGGCGGCCGAGCAGAGCTCCGACGAGCTGCCCGTGCAGAAGCCCGACGTGCGCCGGGTCAGCGTCATCGCCGGGTCGCGGCTCGACCTGCTCGACGCGATGGAGGCGCTGGAGGCCGACAAGCCCGACCTGGCCCAAGCGCTGGTGCTGCGCGACATCGTGCAGCTCGACTACAACGAGGTGGCCGAGCACCTCGGCATCCCGCTCGGCACCGCCAAGTCCCGCATCCACCAGGCCCGCAAGTACGTCCAGGCGGCGCTGGGTGACGACTACAGGTGAGACCGCCCGTCTCACTTGTTGAGACATGGGGTCAGCCCGGCCGCCTGGCCAGGTAGAGTCCCTTACAACAACTGCATATTGCTCATCCAGAGGGGTGGAGGGACCGGCCCTGCGAAGCCCCGGCAACCCTCCCGGCTTTCGACTCGCGACCTGGCGAGGCCGACCGGGACAGGGTGCCAATTCCGGTCCGCGGTCAGGGTGGCCGCGGGCGAAGATGAGGGAAGGCCTCGCTTCATGTCGCTCGACTTTGGTCCCGCCACCGGTCTGTCCTGCCGCGAGTGCGGAGCCCGCTATCCCCTCGGCCCGAGCTTCGCCTGTCTGGAGTGTTTCGGGCCGCTCGAAGCGGCCTACTCCTTCGGCGCCGTCTCCCGGGCCGACATCGAGGCCGGGCCCGCCAACATCTGGCGCTACCGCTCGCTGCTCCCCGTCCCCGACGACGTCGCCGACAAGCCCAACATGAACCCCGGCTGGACCCCTCTGGTCAAGGCCGGCAACCTCGGGCGCAAGCTCGGCGTCAAGTCCCTGTACGTCAAGGACGACTCGGCCAACCCCACCCACTCCTTCAAGGACCGGGTGGTCGCCATCGCCGTCGAGGCGGCGCGCAACTTCGGCTTCCACACGCTGTCCTGCTCCTCCACGGGCAACCTGGCGGGCGCGGTCACGGCGGCCGCGGCCAGGGCCGGGCTCGACGCCTGCGTGTTCATCCCCGCGGGCCTGGAGGCGGCCAAGATCGCCATGGCCCGGGTGTTCGGTGGCAGGCTGATCGGCATCGAGGGCAGCTACGACGAGGTCAACCGGTTCTGCTCGGAGCTGATCGGCGACCCGATGGGCGACAAGTGGGGCTTCGTCAACGTCAATCTGCGGCCCTACTACGCCGAGGGCTCCAAGACGCTCGCGTACGAGATCGCCGAGCAGCTCGGCTGGCGGCTGCCCGAGCAGATCGTCATCCCGGTGGCCTCCGGCTCCCAGCTCACGAAGATCGACAAGGGCTTCAAGGAGCTGGTTGCGCTCGGGCTGGTCGAGGACACGCCCTACAAGATCTACGGCGCCCAGGCGCTCGGCTGCTCGCCCGTGTCCGGCGCGTACAAGGCCGGGCATGACGTGGTGCAGCCGGTCAGGCCCGACACCATCGCCAAGTCGCTGGCCATCGGCAACCCCGCCGACGGCCCCTACGTGCTCGACATCGCCCGCCGCACGGGCGGCGCCGTGGAGGACGTCACCGACGCCGAGATCGTCGCGGCGATCAGGCTGCTGGCCTCGACCGAGGGCGTGTTCGCCGAGACGGCCGGGGGAGTCACCGTGGGCGTGCTGAAGAAGCTCGTCGAGACCGGGCAGCTCGACCCGGACGCCGAGACCGTGGTGCTCAACACCGGCGACGGGCTGAAGACGCTCGACGCGATCGCCGACGGCGCCGCGCCCACGGCCGTCATCCGGCCCTCTCTCGACGCGTTCCGCGCGACTGTCTGACAATCAGGAAAGGCCAGGTAAACCATGAGTGTTTCTGTGCGAATTCCCACCATTCTGCGCACCTACACCGGGGGCAGCGCGGAAGTGAGTGGCGAAGGGGCGACTCTTCGTGACGTCCTCGCCAAGCTTGACTCCGACTATCCGGGGATCGGTGCCCGCATTCTCGATGAATCGGGCAAGATCCGTCGTTTCGTCAACGTTTACGTTGGGGAAGAGGATGTCCGTTTCGCCGAGGGGCTCGACACCGTGGCGCCCGAAGGCGTACAGATCTCCATCATCCCGGCCGTAGCAGGCGGTTGACCACCCGTCACGTTCGGAAGGCGCTCCGTTGCGGGCGCCTTCTTCTTTTCTAGGCAATTCAATGTTGAACCACTTTGACTCGTGCTGAAATGCGTAGTTTGGTGCTTTGACTCTGTTGCTAAACGCTCTCCCACAGGTATGGTCGAGGGCGATCGTCTGGCTGTTTTCCCCATAGTCATGGCGATTGCGGGTCTCGCGGACGAATGGGCGAGATCCGTGAGCCCAGTAAGAGGAGTCGGAAGTGGCGCAGGGCACCGTCAAATGGTTCAACGCGGACAAGGGCTACGGCTTCATCGCGGTAGACGGTGGTAAGGATGTATTCGTCCATTACTCAGCCATCATGATGGACGGCTATCGCTCTCTCGAACAGGGCCAGCGGGTCGAGTTCGAGATCACGCAGGGTCAGAAGGGGCCGCAGGCGGAGGCTGTCCGCGCGGTCTGACCGGCTGGCCGGTGCACGGCGGTTCGCACGGCAGCGCAGTCCGCGCGAAACCCGCCACCCGCATTTCGCCGACACCGGTACGGCGGGTCCAGGTGACCCGCCGTACCGACTGACCTGGGCGGCAATGGCTTCAGCTTGCACTCGACGGGGTAGAGTGCTAAAAAATCGTTGGCACTCTCTGTTCGTGAGTGCCAACACCTGGATCGGGACGACGGGGTCTGCCGAACGGAGATGTGGGCCCTGGTGCGTAGCCCGCTGATGTGGGCCTGCGCACGTTGCCGTCGCGGGCGTCGGCTCGGTCCACCGCAAGCCACCCTGTATCTGGGAGGTCTAGCCTTATGGCAGCCAAGATGATCGCGTTTGACGAGGACGCCCGGCGCGGTCTCGAGCGCGGTATGAACCAGCTCGCCGACGCCGTCAAGGTGACCCTGGGGCCCAAGGGCCGCAACGTCGTGCTGGA